>WGMD01000023.1 GCA_016125255.1 Planctomycetota bacterium
CGCCCGACAACCCCATGCGCGCTTTCCGTCACCCCCATGCGCCGTCCCCATCAAGCCCGGGCGTGAGGGCCCTTCGACAAGCTCACGACGAGCACGCCGGCTCGGACTCCCCACATCTTGCGATGACGTTCCGCATGGCGCGGCAAGTCCGAGCCGGGCCGCCCCCGGCAGGGGTTTTCACTGCCTTTCCAATCGCCCCCACCCAAGGGCCCCCGGCAATGACCGACCGATTTGAACATGTGTGAGAAGGCCGGGGATCGACGAGCCGCGACCGTCAGGGAGCGGTCAAAACACGCATCAATAAGCGGCGCCGTGACCGCTCCCTCACGGTCGCGGCTCGTTAAACTCCGCCCACCCACACACGTTCTCATCCCGCGCGTTCCTGATTGAGGCGCAGCAGGTTGGCGAGCACCTTCTGATCGACCTCCGCCCGGCGCTCGGTCAGCGGATCGTCCGACGCCAACGGTTGGCCCGCGCCGGTGTCGCGCCAGACCTCAGCCCAGTCCTCCGACCATGCCCCTGCGGGATCGACTGCCGCATACGCTGCGAGCACTGCGCGATCGAGCTTTTCGTGCGCCAGTTTGAGCCACGTCGGGCGTTCGTTGTACAGATTCGTGAGCGTGCGCTTTTTGAGCCGCGCGTCTTTCGCCGCCGCCGCCATGACCACCGATTGCCTGCGCTCACACGTCAAATTCGAGTACCGCGCGGGAGCGCGATCGAGATGACGGATGCGGATGCCCCTGCGCTCACACGTCAAATTCGAGTACCGCGCGGGGGGTGTGGCTGGCTGTGCGGTGTGTTTCCCCCTGCGCTCACACGTCAAATTCGAGTACCGCGCGGGCGACCTGTCCTCACCAGAGAGCCACTTATCCCTGCGCTCACACGTCAAATTCGAGTACCGCGCGGGAGGACTTATGCAATACGCGGCGCAATCTGCAATTGCGAAAATCCGGGCGCAAAAAAACGAGCGATCGATGAGCGCCACATGCAAGGCGCGAGCGCCATTAATGCATGTACTTCTCACCTTCAGGCCACGCAGGTTGGCCTTCAGCCGCCGGACCGCGATTGCCCTTGGGCTAGCGTATCCTTATCGGCGGCCTCAGATTGGTCTGTCAAAGATCGAGTGGGTATGGACTGTATCTTACACTGGTCGGAGATAAGTTTCTCAATATCGGGCGTGGCGATGTTTCGCGCGGCGTTGTAATCGGGGTCGGCCTCAAATCCGCATTTCGGAGCCGGACAAACGAATCGAGCGACGTAGCCGTCCCGCCGGGAAGCGTCACGACGGGCACGGTCGAATTCAACATGAATGAAGCCGCATCGGCTGCACCGCCGGCTGGTGAATTGCGGATTGATCTTCCGGAGCGTCAATCCGGATTCCTTGGCCTTGTATTCCAAAAACTGCTGCAACTGATGATAGCGCCATCGCGCGCCGATGAATGTTCCGCGCAGCGCGTCCTTGAGACTCGCAAGGTCTTCCATCTGTATCACGCGGGCGCCATGACTAAGGGCGAAGTCGATCACGGACGAAGAGAGTTGGTGGTTGAGTGTGGTGTAGGCGTGGCTGATGCGGCCTTCGAGTTTTTGGATCGGGCGGAGCTTGCGTTTTCGCCCGTGACCTGAGCGTGAAGTCTGCCCGCTGAGGGCGACTTTCCCGCCGGCCTGCATGCTGCGCCTTCGTGCGACGATCTGATTCTGGAGCGAGCGGATGCGCGCGCCGAGCGAAGAAAACTGGCGGCGTCCGAGGCGTGCATGACCATCATTGATCGCAACGTAGATGGGGCATGATACGCCGATGTCCACGCCGACAATTCGGTCAGCACTGCTCCGCGGCGGGTCCGCGGCGGGGAAGTCATAGGTGATATAGAGCCACCATTTGTTGTCACGGTCATCGTGTTTGATCTCGAAAAGGCGTTGACGGTAGCCGTCGGGATTTTGGGACGGGTTGGCCAGAAGCCGATCCAGCACGGCCTGCGCTCCCCCGCCGATGTTGCCGGTCTGGATGACCACGCGCGGATAAGGGCGCAGACAAAGCATCAGGTCAAGCGTAACGTCGCCGTTTTCGACACGCGCCAATCGCGCGTGATTGCGTTTATCGCATCGGAGCGGTATCGCCATATCGAGGCGGTACGTCGGCAACGACGATTTGCCGCGAATGACCTCCTGCCATTTCGATTTTCCGGTGGCCGCGCGAATTTTATATTGTGACAAGGCGCCGACGACGGTATCCGGCAGCGCTCCTGTTTTTGAAAACCGGTCAAGTTCGTCCGCTCTTACGCCTTCTTCATCAAGCATCCGGCGCAGACGCCGATTCAGCGCGCCCGGCGTGTCCAGTTCATATGTCTCCGCGCGTCCGGTGCGCCACATGTGAAAACCAAGATACGCTTCGCTCACAGCCAGATTCGCAAGTCGATAGACCCGGTAGCGCGTATCCCGCAGTAGTTTCGCCAGATCCTGCCATGTGCCCGACACGGGTTTGAGGATGCGAAGCCGAAGCACTTTGACGTGGCGCTTATTTTTGATGACCGGCGAATCATTCATGTAAATCCCCGAGGCTATGCTGGAATTGAAACAACAAACATCGTTAAGGGCAAAGAACGGGCGCGACTCATGTGCCGTATTGTGCGGTTCGCGGGGCGGGTGGCAAGTCGGGGCGATGCGGGGGACGCATGACGGGCCGGATTCGACGCACGGAAAAACCCCCCGGCGGAGCCGGGGGCTGATGGGTGGAGGGGAATTTTGCGTTTTGAATGTCCACCGTCAGCCCCCGGCTTTGCCGGGGGGTTCGTTCGTTTGATCGCATCGCGTCAAAGAAGATCGTCCGCCTTGCCCGGCTCGATCGAGTTGCTACAATGCCCGACTTCCCGGTTGCGGGCGTAGCTCAATTGGATAGAGCACCTGACTACGGATCAGGAGGTTGAAGGTTCGAGTCCTTCCGCCCGTACTCACAAACCCCTGCAAATGCAGGGGTTTATCTTTGCGCTCGATTTTGATGTTTTGGAGATTTTCGCGCCGTGCTACGCTGGTGCTACGGCCGCAAGTTTTTGTGATCCGGCGCAACAAAAACGCCCGCAACATCGGTGTGACGCCCCGGGCGCAGCGGCGGTCAGCGCCTGAATGATGAACGCGCGCCTCTGTTCGATGAACGTCGCCGGTGGAATCGGTCCGGCGGCGGTCATCGTTCAATCTCCCGAACGGGAAGCGCCCCGCAGGCGCGCGGGGTGATCGGAATTGACGCCGCGTCCGTGTCGATGCGCCGTTGCCGCTCGATGGCCTGCTCGACGTGCGGGTCGATGCGGGATACTTCGACGCATCGAAGGCGGTGACGCCTCAGCAGGTCTTTCAACGCCAGCTTGAGCGCGAGCGTCGCGGCCTGTCGGTCGCCGGGGTGTTCGACGGTGATTGTGAATCGCTCGCTCATCACACTACGGCCTCAAAAAAAAACCCGGCATCGCGCGAACGACGCCGGGCCAGGATTCAGCCGTCGCAAACGATGCGATCGGTTGGAGTCGATCAAGCGCGGGCCGCGAGGGTGACAAATTCGGATTGCTCAAAGCCCCGCGCGTCGGTCAGCGTCGAGTTGTAGAGCGGCGCGCCGTCGTCGCGGATGACCTGCTTAAACATCAGCTCGTCCGTCGTGAACCCGACGTGCATCGACATGTCAATCCGCATCGGCTTCCGCAGATACGCGTACGCCTTCGGCACGACGCAGATGATGTCCCCCGCGTCGCCCAGAAGCTGCGCCGCCTCGGTGAAGTAGATCGGGCGGCCCAGCAGCGTAGACGGCGCATCCGCGCCGCGTCCGGGTTCGTAGAGGAACGTGTCGCTGTTCGTCCCGGCGAGATGCGCCGTGATGAGCTGCGTGTACGTGCCGGGGTGCGCCAGCCAGACGGCGGAATCGTAGACGCGCACACGCTCTCGCATCTTCACGATGTTCGTGCCGACGATCGTGTCGGCCGTCTGACTGCCTTCCTTGTCCACGGTGTACAGCGCCCCGCAGTTCGTCACGCCCAGCGGCTCGCTGACACCGGTTCCTTCGAGAAAGTCCAGCGCCATCAGCAGCGACGCCGCGCGTCCGAAAAGTTCATTGAGCATCGAGCTAATGCCGATGCCCGAATCTTCGATGAGTTCGTTCGTCACGCGCACCAGCCCGGCGGCCTTGTGCAGTTCGGCCTTGCGGCTCTGAAACTTGACGGAGTTTTCGTCAATGTCATCGCTTTCAGCGGTGCGGGAAAGTTTGTAGTTGCCCACCTTCTTCGAGCTTCGATCGCGGTCCGCCAGAATCGGGAATACCGCGTTTCCGTTGAGCGGCTCAAACTGCCGACGCATGGCGAGCCACGGCGTTTGTTCGTCGGCGCTCATCAC
This sequence comes from Planctomycetota bacterium, assembly GCA_016125255.1. Taxonomy (NCBI): domain Bacteria; kingdom Pseudomonadati; phylum Planctomycetota; species Planctomycetota bacterium. Next base: position 4,366 of record WGMD01000023.1, read on the forward strand.
GACTTCCGTCTCGAAGCGCTCGGGCACGAGAACGCCGCCGTATCCGTCGCTGAATTTGTTGTTGCCCGCGAGCGGCTCGAGTCGCTTGTCGTAATGCGTCCCGGTTTTCGCGTCGCGGATGGCGCGCAGGTATTCGCCCAAATTTCGGAATCCGCCGTCGTCGAGATTATCAAGGTCGGCCTTCGACACCTTCGGCGTTTCGCGCCAATTCGCCGTCCCGTCAACGTGAACGGTGCGGCCGTTGCCGCGCGCGAACGGGTCGAAGTTGATGTCGGCGGTGCGACTGCGGCGGATGCCTTCCTCCTGATTCATCGCGGCGACCTGAGCCAGCGCGGACAAAGTTTCGGCCTTGTCGATAAGCCGGTCGGCGATGGGGTCTTGATCGTTGGCGCGCGCGGCGTCGAGCAGTTCCGATCGAATCTCGGCATGTTCGGTCGTACTGACCGGCTGGCGGCCGCGCTGACGCGCGATCAATTTGTCGGCCTTCGCCAGAATTTCGGCGGGGTTGGGCTTGGTTTCGTTGGTCATTGCCATTTTTGAAAATCCATTTCGTGTTTCGTGTTTGTCAGGTTTCGTAGCACTTTCCGCCGGGGTTTCGCGTCGTTGGCGCGAGGCGGCGGACATGTCGGCGGGCCGTTGGCCGTTCGACTTATTCGGGAAGCTGACGCAGGCGGTGGCGCGCCCACGCGCTGACGATGTCGTGCGTTGTCGCGGCGAAGTCTCGCAGAACGTCGCGCCGCTCGTCGGAGAAGATGCGCACCAGCGCGAAGCTCGCGGTGAGCGCGTCGGCCAGATCGCCGTTCGTCCAATCGCAAGCATTGAATCGCGGCATGGTCGCTTCGATCGGCGTCTGCGCTGTTTCATTGATGACCCGGCGATCCTGTTCGTCGCTAAGCCACGCCGTCAGCCACGCGCAGAACCGCGGCGCTTTCGCAGCCATCACGCCGCCGCAAAGCTCCGACAAGTCGGCGAGGTCGGCGTCGGTGAGCCGGTCAGGGTGTTTGAGTAAAACGATTCCGGCGTCGTGGGCTTCTTTGCTCATGGTGTTTTACTCTACGGGGTGCGAATGTGGGCGCTTCCATCACATGGAAAGTCGCGGCGATTATTCGAGCAAGTAAACGAAGCGCGCGGCGCATTGTGTGCAGCGTGCCCATCGCTTGATCGTGCCGTCGCCTTGTCGGTTGCTTCGATCGTGATGCAGTTCGACGCATCCGCAATTCGGACAGCGCGGCCGCGCGAAAGTCAGCAGCCCGCGCGGGCGGTCCAGCCGGGCGATCGTGCGGCTCAGGTCGGCGTCGGCCGCGTCGGGCCGGGGTCGGGTTCGCTTCGTAGCTTTGACGTTCATCATCGTGACCAGAGGCAATAAAATCGTGAAAAAATTTGCGATGGTGACGCGACCGGTCTACGCCTCATGCCTTGTAGGGATTTTGATACCCCTCCCCCTCGGTCTCGCACACTCGCACACTTCCGCACAGGTGTTTCCCGTTTACCTGTATACGAAGGCGCATTAGCCGTTAACTGGAAATAGGTGTGCGAAGGTGTGCGAAGGTGCGGATTACTCATTGCTCGGCCCTCTCAACGCGATTCCGATGCCGTCGAATCCCTTGCGGCCTCGCCCGCCTTGCGTGATGTAGCTTTCGTTGACGCCTTCGATTCGCCTCAGACGGTCATACAGTCCATGCTGGGCCAGCGGATACGGGATGCGTTCACGGTCGGCCCATCGCTGATACGCCTGCCACAGATCGCCGCGTGATGCCCGGTATCCGTTGCCGATGATGCAGTCCGACGCGAGAAACTCCGCGAGCACATCCTCATTGCCCCTGTAGTCGTCCGTCGCGCTGACCACGGCCTGCGGCTCGGCCAGGTCGTGCCCGTCCGCCTGCCATCGCAGACACGCGCGTACCCATCGGGCCAGAATGGCCGGCGCTTCCGCCTTCAGCTTCTCCGGTAGTTCCCGATCCTGTTCGGCATCGGGGATCGTGATGGTGAAGGGGATCAGGCGCAGCCGTCGCCAGACCGCCGTCGAATCCTCAGACACGCGCGGCCGATTGTTCGTGACGAGGATTGTCTTGTGCGTGCGCGTGAAGTCGAAGTAGTCCCGGCGCATGAACCGCCCGGTGAGCTTCGCATCGCCGGTGAGCTTCTTCACCATGCCAACGCGCAGCTTCTTACCCTCGTCCGTCTCGCTGGCGATGGTCAGCCGTAGACCGTGCAGCCCGGCGACTTCTGTTGCATGTTCGTCATGCGCCCGAGCCGTCAGTAGCGAATCGGGCGCAGGTGCGGCGTAGTCGCCCATGATGCCCAGCACGAGGTCGAATAGCGTGCTTTTACCGTTCGCGCCGTCGCCCCACGGAATGAACAGTAGGTGGTGACGGGTGTCGCCGGTCAATGCGTATCCGATGAATCGCTCGACATACTCAATCAGGTCGGCGTCGCCGTCGAAGATTCGATTGACGAAACACTCATAGACTGGGCAAGCTCCCTCCATGTCGATCGCGACCGGGGCCAGCTTCGTGATGAGGTCGCCCGGGTCGTGTTCTCGAAGTTCACCAGTCCGTAGATCAATCGTGCAGGTGGCGCAGTTGAGCAGCATCGGGTCAGCGTCGAGTTGATCGACCTTGACCGCGACCGCCGGTTCGCTCTGCGCCAGCTTCATCATCGCGGCGCGTCGATGCGCCGATTCGCTCGCCCGCGCCCAGTCCGCCAACGCCGCGCGCGCCGCAGAATCGTCAAGCTCAGCGGCCTGACGATACATCGCCCGCACGGCGCGCTTGGCATACTGCTCAACTTCGCCGGATACGTCCCTCTGCCATCGGACGCCCGACCAGACCAGCCATGTACCCCATGCCGCGCAGTATCGCAGCGATTGCCCGAACATGCCGACAAGGCGCTCGGCGTTCCCGGTGTCGGTGAGCGCGAACACGCGATCGTCATGCTGAACGGCTTTGTCCTGATCCGCCGGCGCTGGCGTCCATAATGGCGCGGCCTCGGCGAGCCGATGTATCTCATCGCGCAGCGCGTCCGTTTCGATCGCGTCGCGCGCGGCGATCCAGTCCGCCAGGTCGCCGCCGTCGTCGAGTCCTTCGAGCCGGACAATGCGAATCGTGCAGTCCAGCGCGTGCAGGATCGTGGCTACGTCCTGCGCATACCTCTCACCCGGTTCGTCGGCGTCAGGAAAGATTGCAATGTTACGTTCGGCCAGCGCAGACCAATCCGTCCGCCGCGCCGACTTCGAGCCATGCGCGCTGGTGGTGGCGTTCAACCCGATCGACCGCGCCGCCTCGACGACGCCCTCACCCTCGACGACGATGACGATACCTTCGCCGAGTTCGCCACGCCGATAGAGCGGTAGCTTGCCTGATGGATCGCCCAGCGCCCAGCCGCCGGCCTCGGTGTGGATCGGCGCAAACGTCTTGTCGTCGCCGCGCTCGAAGCGCAGCACGACGTATCCATTTGGATACACAAACCGCTGCGCCAACGTCCAGCCCGCGCCCTGCCTCTGTTCGATCGACCAGAGCGCCGCCGCTTCGGCTCGTTCGCGGGTCGGATGAATCGTGCGCGGCTTGCCGATCGACTTCGCTTGCGGCATGGTCGTCGGCGTCGAACCGTCGATCGGCTTGAACGTCACGCCGCCGTCGTCGTGATGTTTGATCGCATTCCATCCGCTCGGCGCGTCGGCGATTCTCATACAGCGATGCGCATCGCCGGATTTGCCGCACCAGTCGCCCTTGCCGCAGATCGGACAAGGCGCGTCGCGCGATACTTCGCGCCAGTCGTGGTCGTTGTGTGTAATATTCATTGTGCCAGTTTCCTTTGCCCGTGCCGCTGATGACGGTGCGGGCATTTTTCGTTCCCGCTGGGCTTTTGATGTCATCGGAAAACGCGCGTCAGCATGGGTCGGCGTCAAGCGCGGACGTGGAGGTGGACGTGCGGGCGTCGATCCAACGGTCCAGCGCATCGCGCCGATACATGACGCGCCGCCCGACTTTCACGAATGGCAGCGCATGCCTGCCGGTGCAGCGCCAGACCGTCAACGTCCCCTCGCTGACGCGCAGGTATCGCGCCGCCTCGCTCGGCGTGATTAGTGATTCTGTCGCGGTGGTGTTCATGGTGTTCGCTCCGTTATCGTGGTGTTCGATTCGCGTCTATTAGCAAGGGGCAAAAGTCGCGCGAAAGGTAGCGTGCCACTCTGTCCGGCGCATGAAAAAACCCCGGCTTTTCCGGGGTATTCAGCACGAAAAAAATATCAGGTAGCGCCGGGCAGGTAGCGCGCTACCCTGCCGCGCTACTCATCGTCCACGGCTTCCAAGCTGCCGTCAACGGTCTTGTATCCGCGCCGGACCCGGCCCGATTTGGCCTGATTATCGCGCCATGCTTTCCACGTCGGATCCCGCTTGACGTGGCCTTCGCTGCATCCTGCCTCACTCGCCACGCTCGCCACGGTCCACTTGCGGCCGGGGTCTTTGGTCAGCAGCAGCTTGATCGTGTCCGCTTTGGTTAGCGCGGCCTTCGATTCCGCCGAATCTGAAAATTGCGTGAGCATGATCGACGCGGCCTCAGCGGCGTTACGGATTTCGTAGCATTGCAAATCGCCCGCGCCGCCGTTATGGACCATCACGCCCGGCGCATGCTCGAAAAGGCGGGCGAGAAACTCATCGACGATGCCGCCCAACGCCTCCTCGCCGGGTCGCCCCTGCGCCATTGCGGCGAGTCTATGGAACGTGCGCCGTGATTGATTCTTCGCGCGGACAAGATAGGCGGTGCGACCGTGAATGACGTTGAGATTCGCTTCGATCGTCGGATCGCTTTTCGCCAGTTCGTCGAATCGCCGGGCGAGTTCGGCGTAGTCGATTGTGGTTTTCTTACTTCCCATTGTCGGCCGCCTTCCGCCCGCGCTTGGGCATGTAGTTGATCCATTGCGGCAGCGGCTCGCCTGCGATCGTCGCGTCGATCGCGTCGGCGAGGATGCAGAACGCCCGCCGGGCCAGTTCGGCGTCGGGGCGGTTGTAGACCTTCGCCATGCCCGCCCCGCTCTCGTGGTTCGTGATGAGGTTAAGATATTTTTCCGGGCATCCGGTGTCGCCTGCGATGCTCTCGGCGGTGCGGCGCAGGTCGTGTACGTTGATGGCCGGGTCGATCTTCGCCGTCGTGCAGGCGTCGTTGACGATGTACCGCAGCGTCGTCAGATTGCGACCGTGCCGCCGACCGGGGAATACGTAGGCGTGATCCTCGGCTTTGAGCTTCCGTCGGCTCAGGATCGCCACTACCTGCGGGGCGAGATACACGACGTACTCCCGCCGCGTCTTTGTCTTGCCTTCGGGGATCGTCCATGTGTGCGCCGTCAGGTCCACTTCTGCCCATTCCGCCGCCAGCACGTTACCGCATCGCTGGCCGGTGTAGAGCGCCAGCTTGAGCGCGTCGGCCATCACAGCCCGATCGTCGGCGTTGACGGCTTGCATGAATCGCGGCAGTTCGTCCGCCGACAATCGCCGGTCGCGCGGCGTTTCCTCCGCACGCTCGAACCCGAGCGCCGGGTTGGCGACTTCCGCATCCTCGCGGGTGATCGCGTGGTTGAATACGGACCGCACCAGCCCGACGACGCGGTTCGCCATCGTGGGCTTGCCGTCGTCGCTGGCGATCTTGTCGTGCAGCTTCCGCACCATACCCCGGCTCACCTGCATCAGCCGCAGCCCGGCCCACGGCTTTAGGTAGAGGTCGTACTGATTGCGGTATTCGTAAACCGTCTTTTCCGACTTGGGGCGCTTCCGCCGGGGCGTCGGGGCGGTGATGAATCGCTCGAACGTCTCGCCGAAAGTCAACTGGCGGCGCTGGCGCTGCGCCTCGTCGAAGGTGTCGATGCCGTCCGCTCGACGGCCGGTCATCTTTTGGGCCTTGTCACGCGCCTGTTCGACCGTCATGCCTTCGCCGACGCCGCCGGGCTTTGCAAAGACGCCCAGCGTTTCCCGCTTGGGCCTGCCGTTGACGCGGCCGACTAGATAGAACGTCTTGAGTCCCCGCTGTGTGACGCACAGCGCGAACCCCTGCGGCGATGCCGGGTGCGTGTCATAGACGTAGTACCGATCGCGGTCATCAGGCGGGGCGAGGTCGCGCAGCGCGGCCTTCGTGAATCTGATGCGGTTCGATTCGATCGTCGTCGCGGTCATGGTCGGGCCTCCGGGGTTGTTTGCCAAACGTCCTGATTCCGTCTCGTGCAACGCTCGTGCTACGCTGTGCATCAATTTCCGTTAATTTCAGTGTTGCACGGTACACCCGAATACTACGCGAAACATCGGTAAAATCAATCTCGATTAACGTCGGTATATCAGGAGGTATAGCCCGATCGTCTGACTACGGATCAGGAGGTTGAAGGTTCGAGTCCTTCCGCCCGTACTTTTCATTTCAAACTTTAGTCAATCCACCGCGCCGGGGAACAGATGGATATCCTCCGGCCGGGCGTCGAGGCCGGTGCTGTCGGGGACGGCGGGGACGTTGACGGTCGGGATGGCTTTGGAGAGGCGCTCGATGATCGGCTTCATGGCCGGGTCGCCGGCAAGGTTGCGCCATTCGTTGGGGTCGGTCTGGTGATCGTAAAGCTCTTCGTCGCCGGTGGCGTAGTGAATGTAGTGATAGCGCGTGTCCGAGACGGCGTGGTTGTTGGTCATGAACGTGGTCACGACCGGCGGATGCGCCGCGGCCGGATCGCGAAGCTGCGGCGAGAGACTCTGACCCTCCAGCGATGCGTTGGGCTTGAGCCCGCAAAGATCGACCAGCGTGGGGTACACATCGATGAGCCCGGCGGGCTGATCGCATCGCTGGTGCGCCTTCATGTCCGGCGCGATGACGATCATCGGCACGCGCGTCTCGCGGGTCCACAGCGCGCGTTTATCCCAGCGGTCCTTCTCACCCAGCGCGAACCCGTGATCGGAAAAGAGCACGATGACCGTGTTCGCCGCATCGGGCCGCTTGTCCAGCGCATCGAGCACGCGGCCGATTTCGTGATCGACGAATTCGATGCTCGCCAGATACCCCCGCACCGCGCGATGCCACTGGTTGTTGTCGACGACCCATTCGTGCCGCGGCGACACCTTGGCGTAGGTCAGCGCCTTGGCGTAGTCGCTGATGTCGTCGCGGTCGGTCTTCAGATACGGGGGCAACTGAATCTGATCCTCCGGCGGAAGCTGGTCCCACCACTTGGCCGGCACGAACCACGGCACATGAGGCCGGCAGAATCCGACCGCCAGCAGGTACGGCTTGTCGCGCGTCTTGCCGAGCTGCGCGACGGCCCAATCGGCGGTCTTGTCGTCGGCCATCTGATCGTCGCGCTCGGGGAACGCGCCCCAATCCCACAGCGGCGTGCCCTGCTTGTAGTTCATGCGCTGTTTGGGCAGCGGGCCGAATCCGCCGCGCGGACCGTACTCGTCGAACGTATCGGTGTGCGACGAGTTGTGATAAACCTTGCCGCAGCCCATCGTGTGGTATCCCGCGGCGGTGAAATACTGCGGGAGCGTCAGGGCGTCCATGAGCACGGGCGAAACGCGGAACTCGATCGGACCCAGCAGGTACACGCCGGTCGTCGAAGGCAGGCGGCCGGTCATGAAACTGGCGCGCGAGGGATTGCAGATCGGGGCCTGGCAGCGCGCGTTGGTGAACACGGTGCCGCGTGCGGCGAGCTTGTCCATGTTGGGCGTCTTGACCTGCGGATGTCCGCCGAGGAATCCGACCCAGTCGTTGAGATCGTCCACGACGATCATCAGCACGTTGGGCCGATCGGCGGCATGCGCTGTCGATGAGATGAGGATCACAATTGCCGCGAGCGCGAGAAAGAATTGCCTCATGTTGCATCCACCTTGTGCGGGTTGATCGGCCTGTGTATGTTACGCCGTTAGACGAGGCATGAAAGGATCGGCTTTATGTCCAAACGGAACGGCGTCGTCTTCATTGCATGCGGACTTGTCCTGTCGCTGGCGAGCGGCGCACTGGCGCATCCCGGGCACATCGGTCACGGACTGGAAGGCGGATTCATGCATCCGCTGTCCGGTTTGGATCACCTGCTGGCGATGATCGCGGTCGGACTCTGGGCGGCGCAGGTCGGCGGGCGCGCGGTGTGGGCGTTGCCCGCGGCATTCGTGGGGTGCATGCTCGTCGGCGGAGCGATCGGGCTTTCGTCGATCGAACTGCCGATGATCGAAGCGGGCATTCTCGCGTCGGTGCTGGTGCTGGGGCTGATGGTGACACTGGCGGCGAAGCTGCCGTTGTCTGTGAGTCTTTGCATTGTCGCGCTGTTCGCGCTGTGTCACGGTTATGCCCACGGTCACGAACTTCCCGGCGGCGCGAGCGCGGCCGAGTTCGCCATCGGATTCTCGCTGGCCACCGCGCTGCTGCATGCGGCGGGGATCGGGCTGGCGATGATCGTCGGCCGACAGGCCAAACCCGTCTGGGTCCGCGCGTGCGGCCTCGCCGTCCTGATCGGCGGCGCGATGCTGGCGTCGGGCGTGCTGTGAATTGAGGCCTCTGAATGACTTGTCGTTCCGGGCGAGATCGGCCCGAAGGGCCGGGTGAAGGGGCGTCCAACCACTGACCGCGCACGCTGCCGAACGCGCCTCAATTCGGGGCCACCCTCACCCCAGCCCTCTCCCGGAGGGAGAGGGGGTTCAGAATACTCAATCGGTTTTACGATTCGCGCGGCGGGCGGTGCTCGATGTAGCGGCGCTTGTGCTCGAATGACGGGGCGGCGTCGCGGCGAAATTCAGCGAAGGCCTCGACGGTCACATCCACTTGGACATTCAGATGCTGTTTGAGCAGCGCGGTGAGCCGTTCATCGAGATGGTCCGACGCGGCGGGACGTTCATTGCGTTGGAATCGGGCGACGAGTCGGTCGCCTTCGCCGCGCATCTGGAAATCGCCGGTGAGCAGGCCGGCGATGGCGGGCTCGGAGTACATGGCGCGTTTGACATGCTCTGGGTAGACATCGACGTCGCCGACGCGCACGGACTCGCCGCGGCCCCAGATGGCGATGCAGGGCAGGGGATGCGGCGGGGTCAGGTCCTCGCGCCCGATCGAGCGGAGCAGCGCGCCGACCTCCTCCCATGTATACACACGGGCCCAGTCGTCGGTGGTGTAACGGACGAGGGGGATTTTGCGTTTGGGGTCGAGCGTGGTGATAAGGACGCGCGGACGGCCATCGGAGCGTTTGTCGTTTTCGATGTAGAACTGACGCGGATCGAAATGGACGAAGCTCGGCAGGAAGGGCGCGTCGCCGAAGAGCGTGTGATGAACAGTCGCATCCTCAAGAGCGGTGCGGCGGATGGCGCGCGTGGCGTGCGTCTCCTGTCCGAGACTCAGGGCGACTTCGGAAATGCCCAGACTCACGAGAATCTGCCCCATGTCGGGGTTCTCGGGATCGTGCCCGAGCAGGTCGCCGAGGTAGATGCGGCAATGCTCGGGCATGACTTCGGCGCCGGTGACAAGATGCACGACATGCTTTTTCCAGTCGAGTCCCGAGTCGATGCCGCGCTCGACGACGTGCTTGAGGAACGGGTGTTCGGCGATGATGAGAATCTGCTGGAACTCGGCGCCCATCTTGTCGATCATGGCGAGGACGGCGTCGGCGCGCGTGGAGGTGTTGACGACGGTGGCGAGGCGGCTGGGCGTCTGCACGCCGGCGGGCAGGGCGTTGATGACGAGCATCTGCCGCCGCCGCGCATCGAAGTAGAGGTCGAACATTCGATCGATGTTGGCGCGGGTGCGGGCTTCGTCTTCGTAGGTTTCGGCGCCGAAGGAGTACGTGCCGGAGAATCCGCTGGAGGTGTAGACGCCGACGGCGTCGGTGAGCTTGCCGTCAAGGCAGAGCTGCGACAGCGGATAGGTGGCGAAGAGGGAGAGCTTGCTGGTGACGGGGACGCGTGTCAGGTCGGCGAGGCGGCGGATCTGGCGCGGATCGACGCGGGCGCGATCGAGGATCTGCCGGTAGGCGGGCACGCGTGCGGCGGTCTGCGCGAAGATGCGCAGCGCTTGAGCCGCCGATCGACTCATCAGGCGTCGGGCGATCCAGCGCGTGAACCGGCTCCCCCGTCGCTTGGGCTTGTCCATATCTCCATCCCTTCCCGCCGCTGCACGCTCATCCCGTTCGGACGCGAGGTTCTGACAACGGGGCTGAGTCTGTGCCATGATCGACAGGTTCCGATAATCGCAGGCGGTCATTATAGAGCCGCATGGGAATCTTCGACCGGCGGAAGGGATGACTTGATGAGGAACTGGCGCAGGGGGTTCAGGCGGTCATGGCCAGCACGGGAGCGGTCTGCCGCTTGCCGAATACGCGCTGGAACACGGCCTCGCCCCAGCGGGCGCGGAGGACCTGAAGGTGATTGGGCGAGCACTGGGCCAGCAGTTCGCCCCCGACGCCGAAGAGCTGTTCGAGCACGTCGGCGCGGCGGAAGAACTTCTCGTGCCATGCCGCGACGTGACCGGCGTTTTGCAGATACGGATTGTTCGCCACGAACCAGTCGTAGAGGAAGGCGTGCTCGCCGAGCACTTCGTCGGCCGCCGCGGCGCGCTGGCCGATGGCGGTCACGTCCAGGCGTTTGCCTTCGACCATGTCGACCGTGCTCCCGCCGTAGTTGCGCTCGGCGCCGCACGGATCGAACTGGAGCACCGCCTCGAAGAACCCGCTGTGGCCGGGGCTGATGGCGATGAACAGATCGTCCAGACCGACGTTGACCGCATGAGCGCAGATGCAGCGGGAAAGCTCCAGAAGCACGGCGCTCTTGCAGTACTCGCTGGCGACCGCCAGATTCGTCACTTCGCCAATGCGGCGGTTCCGCGCCCGCAGCTCGTTGAGCTCGACGCCAAACGAACGATCGGACGGCAGCCCCAGCTCGTCGGAATCGGGCACGACGCTCATCACGCCGACCACGCGGTCGCCGACCTTTGCGATAAACGTCGCCATTTCCGGCAGGGCTTCAAAAATGCGAAGGCGCATCCCGCCGGACTGCGGGAGGATGTAGTTCTGCATGACGAACACATCGTGCACGAGCTTGTAAGCGGCCTTGAGCTCGTCGCAGGTCACGGCGCGTTTGATGGTGATGTTGTTGTCGGCGGGCTCGACCATGCCCGCACGCTTGAAGAGCATCACGCGGCGGCGCAGGCGATTGGCCGCCTCCGCATCCCGCAGTTCGTTCAAACCGGATGTCACGACATCAAACTTGCCCTGGCTCGCAGCTCGCATGATGTGTTTTCTCCTGATATCCCGTTGCGAATCGCCGGCGATTGAAGCCGGCGGCGGGTCCATGCCATGTCCAAACGAAACGCTCGAAGCGTCCGTCGCCGTTCCGCCATGAACGGCCCCTGATCTCTTCCGCGATCGATACGCCGACGCGGGGGTCTCGGATGGGATCCATCCGATGTCGTCATCGGGTTTCCGTCAGGTCACGCGACAGTCTTTTGCCAAGCTGTCCGCCTCGTGACCGATGAGCCCCATGATCGACACAGAGAGTGTCCGATTTGCCGGGGGGAAAGTCAAGAAAAGAATTCGGTTTGGGGATGAAATTTGCGCAAGGAGATGCCCGAATATGCCGGTTGGTCAGGTTGTAGGACCGGCGAATTGGGCCAGACTCGATCCGGCCAGCGCGGCGGGGTCGAAATTGAACCGGTCGGCGAAGTGATCGGTGCCGATGGCGCGGTCCTGGAAGTAGGCCAGGCCGCCAAAGGGCGGGTCCGTCTTGATTTGCGCCTGCCAGTCAAGGCGGACGAGCACGACGGGCCGACCGTTGAGCCGCGGGTCGGGACGGGCGGACCCGATGGGTTCGAAGCCGAAAAGGTGGTTCAGGACGGTGACCTGCTCGGGGGAGCTGGTCATCAGGGCGTCCGTCGCCCCGCTGCTCAGGCCGAAGTAGACGGCGAAGCGGGACAGTTCGAGCATGGCGTCGATCGACCGGAAAAGCCGCTCGCGCCGGTCCGCGAACAGGCCCAGTTCGAAGGGAACCCGGCCGGCCCGCCGCAGAGCGTTGACCTCGTCGGCGAACAGTTCATCGGCGGGCAACCCCGCGGGATCGTCGAGGCAGGCCGTCAGCGTACTGACGGTCAGGCGGTCGATGGCGCCGTTGATCACGACGGTGCGCGGGGCGACGAGGCGTCGGAGCGTGTGGACCCCGGCATGGTTGGAGGTGATCATGCCCGCACGCAGATAGCAGCGGTAGACCAGTTCCCAGGCCGCCACGACCTGCTCGAGCGTCGTGCATACGCCGTAGCGCAGCCCGACGCCGGTCGCATCGGTGCGACGCGGATCGACGGTTCTCGTGACGCGTGTTCTGGAAACGGTCATCGTCCGCGCTCCGTGAAGCAGGATCGGGTCGGGGGCCACACCGCCGCCCGGCCGCAACTCACTCTGCATCGACCAGTCCGCAAAATAGCTTGACATTTCGGACTCAATCAAGTTTATCGGACGCCGGGAGGATGTCGACCAGTCCATCAATATCTCCGTCACTCATATCCGCCCGCAGACTCACTCGCAATCGCGCCGCCCCGGTCGGCACCGTCGGCGGTCGGATGGCGGGCACGAGATAGCCCGCCGCCTCAAGTCGGCTCGAAAGCCCGATGGCCGCCTCCGCCGTGCCCACCACCAGCGGCACGATCGGCGTCGGGTCCATGGCGATTGGCCATCCCTTACTGATCAGTCGCTCCCGAAGCCGGTCCGACAACCGGCGCAGATGCATCCGGCGCTGCGGCTCGGCGGCGACGACATCCAAAGCCGCCCCGATCGCGGCGACCTGCGTCGGCGGCGGCGCGGTGGTGTAAATGAACGTGCGGGCGGCGCTCACGAGCGTCTCGATGATCAGGCGCGACCCCGTCACGATCCCGCCCAGTCCGCCCAGCGCTTTGCCCGCCGTGCTGACGGTCACGTCGATCCGCCCCGCCATGCCCTGATGTTCCGCCAGCCCCGCCCCGCTCTCGCCGAGCACGCCCGTCGCGTGCGCCTCATCGACGATCAGAATCGCGTCGTACCGATCACGCAGCTCGCACAGTCTCGGCAGGTCCGCGCAGTCGCCGTCCATCGAGAACACCGCGTCCGTCACAATCAGCCGGCGACGCGCTTCGCCGCTCCGCGCCAAAAGCCGCTCGAGCTTGTCGAGATTCAGATGCGGATAAATCCGCAGCGTCGCGCCGCTGAGTCGGGCGGCGTCGACGAGCGAAGCGTGATTGAGTTTGTCGGCGCAGAGGACGTCGCCTTCGCCTGCCAGCGCGGTCACGGCGGCGAGATTGGCGGCGTAACCGGTGGGCGTGATCAGCGCGGCCTGAGCATGTTTGAACGCGGCGAAGCGCGCTTCGACTTCATGATGAATCAGAAGGTCGCCGGTGACGAGGCGTGAAGCGCCGGCGCCGACGCCGTGCGAGCGCGCCGCTTCGATGACCGCATCGCGCAGGGCGGGGTGCGTCGCCAGCGCCAGATAATCGTTGGATGCGAAATTAAGGAGTGTTCGCCCGCCGCGTGTCACAAGCCGATCGCATCGATCGACGGGATGAAGCTGACGATCCAGATGCATCGCGCGGCGATGATCTTCGTCAGCATGAAGCTGCCTCAGCCAGTCTTGCATGTCGGGGTTGTGACGATCAGCCGACGTCCGCGGCGGTCGAGGCGGAGGGGCTGTTGTCGGACACGGCGTCGGGGCCGGTCAGCACCTGCTGCATCATGCGGCCGGCCTTGAACTTGACCGTCCGCTTGGGCGGGACCTGCACCGGTTCGAGCGTCTTGGGATTCTGCGCCATCCGGGCGGCGCGCTGCTTGATTTCAAACACGCCAAAGTCACGGAACTCCAGCCGGTTGCCCTTGCCCAGTTCCACGATCACGTTGTCCAGAAAACTCTGGATCGTCTTCTTGACGGTGACACGCGTCTCACCGGTGGCTTCGGCAATCCGATCGATCAATTCCTTCTTCGTAATGGTGGCCATGTGAGTCCCTTTTGGTCGTTACCCGAGTTGACTTCATCTTAAAAGGAGGTGACCCGCGAACACGTCCAAGGCGGCACTGCTTGTCGAGCGTACAACCACGACTTAGAACAGTATGCCAACCGAGGGGCATCCCGTCAAGCGTATGAGAAATAAATGTTTAGATAGCCCGCGCAGGGTTCAGCGACTGCCCTGGCCGAACTCCACGCTGCGGACGGTGCGGTTGTAGTGATCGTGGACGTGATCATCGTAGGACTGCTGATAATCGTAGATGCGGACCTCATAAAGCGAAACCGGCCCCGGGGCGATGGCGTCTCGAGGATTGAGCCGGCTGTCATTGCGGTCCGTCCACCAGGGCGCCCCGACCCCCGCCCGGGCCTGCGCCTCCGCCACCTGCGCCACCGGCGGGGTGTCGAACACCATGTATGGACTGCTCTGCGTAAACGTCTCGCGACGCACAGCTTGTGCATTGTACTGGGCACATCCGCCCAGCATCTCCAATGCCAGTACCCCCATCAAAATGGCTCGATCGCGTCTCATCTCACCCTACTGTTACCAAAGGACATGCCAGACCGAAAGCGTTTTCGCCGAAATTGATCTAAGCGATGCAATCACAGCCGCTTGCGGCTTAGCAATTTCTCCGCCCCTGATGCCGCCGCGTCATGGAAATGTTGTTCCCACGCCACATGCGCCGCCCAATGTGTCGCCTTCGCGCATCACGCCGACCCGGCGCGCCCGCCGGGGGCGTCGCCATCCTGATCAGGCGCATGGCGCGGGATCATCTTGTAGGTCAGCCGCCCGAGCCGCACGAGTCCGCGGGCCGGCGAAAAGACCGCCTGCTGGACGTTGGAGTAGATGTTGGTGGTCATGAACCGAAGGGCAGCCCGGGTCGTGTACGCCTGCGGTTCGACCATCTTGATGAGCCATAACAGCGCCGCCGCACGCAACGCGGCACTGAGCAAAAGCAGCACACCGTGATACGTCAGCGGGTAGCCGAGAAACGACCCATGCCAGTCCGCCATCGCCTCCGCCACCGCCCCGCCGAACAGTCCGCTCGCCACACCCGCCAGCGCGACGACCAAGCTGTTGACCGCCACGTACGCGCTGCCGAGCCGCCCGCGCTCGCGCGATCCGCTCATCTCCAAAAGCATGTTCAAGCTCGCCAACTCCACGCCCGGCCAGGCCGCCGTCGCACTCATCGAACCCAGATACCCCAGCCACCAGCTCTCGCGCGTGACGAAGATCCATGACGCCCCGCCGTGCACGATCAATACGCCCGCGATCACCAGCACGGGCTTGCATCCGAGCCGATCGACGAGCCGGCCCCAGATCGGAAAGCTCAGCATCGACATGACCAGCGGCAGCGCGACGAGCATCGTGTTCGCCTGCAAATTGCTCATGCCCACCACGTCGAACAGGTACAGCCAGATGAACTGCCCGACGTAACCGATGCCGAATGTCAGCGTGGCGTTGAAGCCCAAAAACAGGCGGAAATTGCGGTCGCGCAGCGGCTGCTTGAGCAGCTCGCCGAACTTCACATCCGGATCGCGCTGCCGTCGCTGCGCCGCGGGGACCCACTTGAGCATGCCGATGTCGAACATCCCGCACACGCTCGCCACGCACAGCGCGATGCTGATGAGTTTGCGGAGCACATGCGCATCGCCGCCGATCGCGCGGTCGAGCACCAGCGCGGTGACCATCGTCGTGACCACGCCGACGAATCGCCCGTACTGTCCGCGCGCCGAAAAATATCTGCCGCGCAGCCGGCCGGGCACCAGGTCCGCCATCCACGTGATCCAAGCCGGACTCATCATGTTCGCCAGAATCGTCGACATCCCCATCGTCACCAGCAGCATCCACCACCAGTGGGCCTCCGGGAAGATCCACGGCACGGAGGCGACGAGAATCCACGCCGCCCGATGGGCCAGTCCCGCGATGAGGAACAGCCGCTTGCGCCCGCCGTATTTCTCGACGAAATAGCTCGCCGGGAGCTGCACCAGCGCCCCCGCGAAGGGCAGCGCCGCCAGCAGGCCGAACCCGAACTGCCCCATGTGCAGCGCCTTGGCGTAGCGCGTCATCACCGCGCCGGTCGTGATGTACATCCATGCCGACCCGAACATCCATGCGACGGTCACCAGGCGCAGCGATCGCCGCAGCGACAGCTCGCGCTCGCGGGCGTCGAGTTCAGCATCCGGGAATTCCGGGGGTTCCTGGGGTTCCTGGGCTTCCGGGGGTTTGAGTCCGGGCATAGGTGAGAATAGTATCACGCCTGTCAAACGAAGCAGGGCCACGCACCGATGAACTTGCCGATTCACGTTTACGACGCCGCCGATTCCCGCAAGGCGGTGACCGCGCTGATCGAGCGCCTGCGCCGGCAGGTCGCCGGCGAAGGCGACTTGGCGGAAACGGTCGCGTCGATTATGGAGGATGTCCGCACCGAAGGCGATCATGCCGTCGTGCGCTACATGCGCAAGTGGACCAATCCCGACTTCACGATCGACATGATCCGCGTGACGCCCGACGAGATGGACAATGCGGCGCGCTCGCTCGAGGCGCCGGTGCGTGAGGCGCTGGCCGAAGCGATCGCCCATGTGCGGCAATATCAGCAGCACGTCAAGCCGATCGACCCGCCGATGATTGACATCGACGGCGCTCAAGTCGGCCTGCGATTTACGCCCATCGAGCGCGTCGGGCTGCACGTCCCCGGCGGAAAGGCGGCGTATCCGTCGAGCGTGATCATGCTCGCCGTCCCCGCACAAGTCGCCGGCGTGCCGCAGCTTTCGGTCGTCAGCCCCCCGCCGACCGGCGGCGGCGACATCTCCCCGCTCGTGCTGGGCGTCTGTCACATGCTCGGCCTCGAGCGCGTTTACCGCATCGGCGGCGCACAGGCCATCGCCGCGCTGACCTATGGCACGCAGTCCGTCGAACCCGTCGACTTCATCGCCGGCCCCGGCAACGCCTACACGCAGCAGGCCAAACGTCAGATGTTCGGACAGATCGGGATCGACGGATTCTTCGGTCCCAGCGAGATTGTCGTCCTCGCCGATGACTCGGCCAACCCCGACTACATCGCCGCCGACCTGCTCGCGCAGGCGGAACACGACCCGGGCTGCTGCTTCCTTGTCTCCACGAGCCGGGCGATCATCGACCGCGTCGTCGAAGCGATCGAATTGCAATTGCCCTCCCGCCGCCGGCGTGAAGCGATCGTCAAAGCATTGCGCGAATGGTCCGCGGCGATCGTCGTGCCGGATGAATCGGCTGCGTATGAACTCGTTGACACCTTCGCCGCCGAGCATGTGACGCTCGCCGTCGCCGACCCGCAAGCGGTGCTGGCGAAGCTGCGTCACGGCGGCGCGTTCTTCCTCGGCGACACGACGCCCGTCGCCAGCGGCGACTACTACGCCGGCCCTTCGCACTGCCTGCCGACCGGCACGACCGCCCGCTACAACTCGGGTCTGAGCGTCTACACCTTCCTCAAGCGCTCCAGCGTCGAGCGCTATCCCGCCGCCCCGTCCGCCCGGGCGATCGAGCACATCGCGACCCTCGCCGAAGCAGAAGGCCTCGACGCACACGCCGAGTCCCTCCGCATACGCAAACCGATGTGAATGAGCATCTTACCCATCTTAACACGATGTGAATTGTGTTGACAGCCGGACCGCGATTCCACTAACATACGCCCGCCTCGGTTGTGGATGGTCGAGGTTGGGTCACCGGGCCCATGGGTGATTTCGAGAAAGAACTCTTTTCAAATTTCAAGGTGTTCCTTTGAAACGCAAGCTCTCTCTGTTGCTCGGTGGTGCTGCCGTTGGTTTGTCCTGCGTGTCCGCACAAGCTGTGCTCCTGCTCAAGCCCATCGCCGTGACGAACGTCACGCAGGACGCCAATCCGGCGTTGGGCCCCGCGGGCGTCGCCGGCGCCAATCGCTTCGTCAGTCTCGAAGCCCCCGTCATCAACAACGCCGGCCAGGTCGCCTACCGCGGATTCGTCGGCATCGGCGCCGGACTGACGCATGAAGGCATCTGGCGCTACAACGCCGACGGCACTACGCAGATCGTCTACAACACCACCGTCGCCAGCGCCAATCTCGACGACGCCGTCAGCGGGTCCGAACCGCTCTTCGACGATCTGGGCAACATCGCCTTCTTCGGTTTTAACAAGCAGCCCGACTCCCAGATGCGCACCGGCATCTTCCGCACGCAGAACGGCTCCACCACCGTCATGCCCCTCGTGCACACCGGCACCGACGGCGCGCTCGGCCCCGACCTCGGAGCCGGCATCTCCATCAATACCCTCCGCAAACCCACCGGCTTCCGCAATGGCAAGCTGGTCTTCGACGCCGACCTCACCGGTTCGGGCATCAACTTCAACAACGACACCACCTTCTTCCGCTCCGATGACGCCAGCTCAACGCTCGTGCTGACGCGCGAAGCGGCGGTCGGCTCCAGTTTCCCCGGCCCCGACATCGCCAGTCGCTTTTTCGCCAACTCCAACTTCGGCGGCGGCGTCAACGCGGCCGGCAATGCTATCTCCGGCGCCTCACTCAATGACAACAGCTTCGGCACCGGCGTCTACTTCATCGCCGACGGCTCGACCAATCACATCATCGCCATGAAGAACGCCACCGGCGCGCTCGGCCCCAACATCGCCGGCAACCCCGGCGCCGTGTTCACCTTCATCCAGGGCGCCGGCACCCCTGACATCAACGACGCCGGCGACGCCGTCTTCACCGGACGCATGGGCACCAGCCGCCCCAACGTCATCGTCCGTCACACCAATGGCGTCAACGCCGCCGTCGTCTTGTTGACTGACATGGCCCCCGGCACCACCGGATCGTACAAGGACTTCGCCCCCACCAACTCTCCCGTCATCGCCGGCAACGGCGACATCTTCTTCGCCGCCACCGTCACCAACCCCACGAACGTCAACCAGTTCTTCGCGGGACTCTGGCGCCAGCGCGATGGCGAAGGCGTCTCGCTCGTGGCCCTCGACGGATCGTCGATCGGCCTCGGCTCCGACGTGCACTTCACCGACCTGCACTCCGTCAGCGCCAACGCCCGCGGAGACGTCGCCTTTCGCGTCCAGTTCATCGGCGCCGGCGTCACCGCCGCCAATGACAACGCCGTCCTCGCCTTCGTCGACGGCGTCCTGGAAATCGTCGCCCGTGAAGGCGATCAGGTCGATGTCGATCCGACCGACGGCGTCGATCTCCGCACCATCGACAGCTTCCTCCTCGACACCCAGCTTCACAACACCGGCGGGCAGGACGGCCGACGCTCCTACTTCAACGACCTCGATCAGGTCGTGCTCGGCGTCACCTTCACCGACGGGTCCACCGGCGTCCTGCTCACCAACCTCCGCGCCGTCCCCGAGCCGGCGTCGCTCCTGATGCTCCTGGCCGTCGGATCGATGCTCCGCCATCGCCGCCGCTGAACTCGGCGGTTTCAACATTGCTCAGTTCACCGAAAACCGCCGACGACCTCGGCGGTTTTTTTCTCGCATCACCACTGCTAAGCTATATCGCCCTATGTCCTACGAAAGACCGAATATCGCCAAGATGCACGGGTACACGCCCGGCGAGCAACCCGACGACGGCAAGGTCGTCAAGCTCAACACCAACGAGAATCCCTACCCGCCCTGCGAAGCGGTGATGAAGACGCTGCACGCCATCGGCGGCGACGTCCTGCGCAAATATCCCCCGCCGCTGGCCCCGCGCTTCCGCAAGGTCGCCGCGCAGGTGCACAAGCTGCATGCCGACAACGTCATCGCCACCAACGCCGGCGATGAGCTTCTGCGACTGGCCATCACGACGTTCGTCAACCCCGGCGAGCCGATCGGCACCGCCGAGCCCAGCTATTCGCTCTACCCCGTGCTCGCGGAGATCAACGACTCGCCCGTCGTGCGCGTGCCGCTCAACGACGATTGGTCGCTGACCGCCGGCTTCGCCGATGCGCTCAACAAGGCGAAGGTGAAGCTGGCGTTCATCGTCAATCCGCATGCACCGTCGGGCGTCCTGCGAAGCGTCGACACGCTCGCCGCCGTGGCGGAGAAGTTCAAGGGCGTATTGCTCATTGATGAAGCGTACATCGATTTCGTCGACCCCGATCTGAATCACGACGCGACGACGCTCATCGACCGCTTCGACAATGTGCTCATCCTGCGCACGCTCAGCAAGGGCTATTCGCTGGCCGGTTTGCGCTTCGGCTATGGTCTCGGGGCACGCTCGCTGATCGAGCCGATGCTGACGAAGACCAAGGACAGTTACAACACCGACGCCATCGCCCAGAAGCTCGCTGCGGCCGCGCTGGAGCACCGGGCCGATGCGGCGATGAGCTGGCACGCCGTGCGCGAGGAGCGAAGCCGCATGGTCCGGGAACTGGCGGCGATGGGGATGACCTGCCCGCCGAGCCAGAGCAATTTCGTCCTCGCCACCGTCAAAAACGCCGCGGACGTCTATGAAACCCTGAAGCAAAAGCGCATTTTCGTCCGATACTTTGACCAGGACCGCCTGCGCGACAAGCTGCGCATCACCATCGGCACCCCCGAACAGAACACCGCCCTGCTAGACGCCCTGCGGGAGATTCTCTGACTCATGCCCAAACGCGCCGCCAAAGTTCACCGCAAGACCAACGAAACCGACATCACCATCGAGTTGAACCTCGACGGCTCCGGTTCGACATATTCCAATGAAACCGGCGTCGGCTTCTTCGATCACATGCTCGACCACGTCGCGCGTCACGGCCGCTTCGATCTGAGCGTCAAAGCCGAAGGCGATTACCACATCGACGATCACCACACCGTCGAAGACGTGGGCATCACGCTGGGCCAGACCCTCGAAAAAGCGCTGGGCGACAAGAAGGGCATCGAGCGCTACGGGTTCGCCTCGGCGCCGATGGACGAAACGCTGGCGCGCGTAAGCATCGACCTGTCCGGTCGCGCCGCCCTCGTCTTCGCCGTGAACTTCCCCTCGAAGAAGATCGGCACGTTCGAGACGCAGCTCGTCCGCGAGTTCCTCAATGCGCTGACCGCCAACGCCAAGTTCGCCTGCCATGTCGAAGTCCCGCATGGCGAAAACGACCATCACATCGCCGAAGCGATCTTCAAAGCCCTCGGCCGCGCCTTGCGCGACGCCGTCCGCGTGACGGGCACCGATGTGCCCAGCACCAAGGGCTCGCTCTGAGCATTGGCAAAACTGACAAAACCCATGCGGGCTGTCGCATTCATGCCCATCCGCGTTGGAAGCATGTTGTCTTGCGCGGATGAGCACGATACCGTGCAGTCATGAAGCATCGCGTCGCATGGTTGTTTGTCATCACCTTGTCCGCGCTGGCGGCGCTGAGTCCGGCGGCGATGGCGCTGAAGCTCGATGTGGAGCGGCCGGGCGAACACGAGTTTGTGCGCGATCTGGCGAACATGCTCACGCCGGAGGACAAGGAGAAGATCCGCGCGCTCGGCGACAAGCTGCTCAAGGAGAAGGCCACGCCGATCATCGTCGTGACGATCGAATCGATGGCCAAGCACGGCGGAGCGGACCTGCGCCTCGAAACCTTCACGCGTCTGCTTTTCGATCAGTGGGGCATCGGGCAGGCGAAGCTGGGCGACACGGCCTGGAACACCGGCATCCTGCTGCTCATCAGTCGCGACGATCGGAGGGCCCGCATCGAACTCGGGGCCGGTTGGGCGCTTGACAAGAATGCCTTGTGCCAGCAGATCATGGACGAGCAGATCATCCCGCGGTTCAAACAAGGCGACTTCTCCGGCGGAATCGTCGCCGGCGTCGAAGCGCTCAATCAGATGGCGCGCGGATTGGAACTGCCCAAGCCGCCGACGAACTGGCGGGCGGTGATGCTCATCGTGGGCTTTTTCGCGCTGATGGCGTTCACGATCGTGTCGCTGATTCGGCGGGGATCGAGCGGATGGGCGTGGTTGATGTGGGGTGTGGTCTTCAGCGTGCTGGGCTATGTCCTTTACAACATGATGACGAACTCCGGCCGGAGCGGCGGAGGCGGATTCGGCGGCGGATCGTTCGGCGGCGGGTTCTCCGGCGGCGGCGGCGCGTCCGGTTCATGGTAAAACAGGCGGAAAGTCACATGATTCGAGCAACCCGACGATTCACCGATGAGGACCGGCAGCGCGTCAATGCGGCGGTCGCGGCGGCGGAGAAACGCACCTCCGCCGAGATCGTTCCGGTCATCGCCGCATCATCAGGCCGGTACGATCGCGCGGAGGACATCGTCGGATTGTGGGCGGCGATGATCGCGATGGCGATCGTGTTCGTCATGATGCCCGTGCGCAATGACGAGCCGGGCAGTTGGGCGGGGTCGTCGATGGGCGTGACGCTACTGGTCATGCTCCTGAGCGGCGTGATCGCATTCATCATCGGCGCCGTCACGGCGAGCTACGCGTGGCGGCTCCGCCGACTCTTCACGCCGGGCAAACAGATGCGCGACGAAGCGAACGGCCGGGCGCGGCAGGCGTTCTTCGACTCGACCGTCTGGCGCACCGCCGGCGCGACCGGCGTGATGATCTACATCAGCTTGTACGAACGCCGGGCCGTCGTGCTCGCCGATCAGAGCGTCATCGACAAACTCGGCGCTCAGACGCTCGACAATCTCTGCGGCCAGCTCACCGCCGGGCTCGTCCGCACCGACGTCATCACGGCCTTGTGCGAAGCGATCGCCGCCCTCGGCGAGAAGCTCGAACCCGTACTGCCCCGCGCCGCCGACGATGTCAATGAACTGCCCGATGGGCTGGTCGTCATCGATTGAGCGGCGCATGAAAAAACCCTCGTTTTCACGAGGGTTTTGAATCACGTCGTCACCCTTCACATCACTTGCGCATCGAATAGATCGACAGCGCCGCGAACTTGGGGAACACCTTCTTGACGGCATCGGCGTAGGGCCCGGGCTGGACGTCATAGATGTCGCCTTTGAAGGCTTCGAACTCCTTGGAGTTGATCACGGGGTCGGAGAAGTAGAGCATCTCTTTCGACACGACCGAGCCGGTCGTCTTCGAGACGTATACCGGATTGTCGGCGGAGTTGGCGTTGTTGACGCCGGCGTAAACCATGATAATCGAACCGGGCCAGAGGACGGCGCGGCCCTTGTCGTCGATGCCGGCCTTGATGCGGATGTGCAGCCCGGTGTCCGCCCCAGCTTCGCCGACCGCCGCCATCTCCTTGCCCATCGGATTGCCGAACGAAGCGAAGAAGCCCATATCGACGATGATCGTGTCTGCGGCTACGTAGACCTGACCATGCTGATACGACCGGCCGACGCGATCGGAAAAGACGTTGCCCGTCGACTGGCCGGTCTTGATGGTGCCGCCCTGCTCGGTGGTGGTGATCTTCTTGTAGGTCGGCGTGTTCCACAGAGCCGACGACGGCAGCACTTCGTAACCCCGCTTCGTCAGTTCCGCCACATACTGCTTGTACAACTCCGTCGGCAGCGTCTGCTTCATCTGCTCATCGAACTTGTATTCCTTCTTGCCGACGCCGGCGAGCTGCGCCATGGCGATCAGCCCGGCGTTGTAGTCCTGCGAGCCGGTCTTGGTGACATACTCGACGCTGAATTCGGTGATGGCGATCTTCTTCGTTCCCGCCGGCAGCGACCACCATCCTTCTTTTTTCCAGTACGTCGACGCCTGGCTCTGATAGTCGTCTTCGGTGTTGAGACTGGCGGTGTTGAACGCCTTGGGCCCGCAGCTTGTCAACCCGAACATCATCCCCGCCGCCACGACAACGAACATGAAAAATCGCACCATCCCGAGTGCTCCCATGAAAAAAAATCGGGCTAATTCCCGATTCGATGTGTGAGGAAAATAAAACGGATGACCATGCCTGTCAATAGGATTTTCGCCCCTGCTTGTCGATGCGGCGGGCGGGCGTTACGTTGAACGTCCCAAGGAGGCATCGCATGGCCGGTCCCTATCGTCAGACACTCATCAGCGCATCGCAGAACATCAACATCGAATCCTTCGAACATCGCGCGCACGGCTGCGCGGTCCGCAAGCGGCGGCTGCACGGGGGGCGCAGCGAAGGCGTGGACCTCATCGAGATCGACAACGGGCGCATGACGATCCGCGTCATCGCCACGCGCGGCATGGGCATCGCCGACGTGGTCTGCGATGACATGCGGCTCGGTTGGGACTCGCCGGTCAAGGAAATCGTGCATCCGGCGTTCGTGAATCTTCAGCACCGCGGCGGGCTGGGGTGGCTCGAAGCGTTCAACGAATGGTTCGTCCGCTGCGGACTGGAATGGTTCGGGGCCCCCGGAAATGAGAGCGAACATCTGGCGAAGGCGCAACCGCCGATCGGGGCGCTGACGCTGCACGGGCGGATCGCCAATCTGCCGGCGAGCGAAGTGGAGCTTGTCATCAATGATCGTCCGCCGCATCGTGTCCGTCTGCGCGGACTGGTGCGCGAGCAGTCGATGTTCGGCCCGTGCTTGGACCTGCAAACGGAACTGAGCACGACCCCCGGAAGTTCGGCGCTGCGCGTCGAAGATGCGATCACGAACATGGGCGGGCAGACGCAGGAGTTCGGCCTGTTGTATCACGTGAACTTCGGCAAGCCGCTCTTGGAGGCGGGGTCGCAATTTGTCGGGGCGGTCGCGTCGGTGACGCCGATCAACGAGCGCGCCGCCGAGGGCGATGTCAGCGGGTACGCCCGATACGGCAAGCCGAAGCTGGGCGCGACGGAGCAGGTGTATCTGATGAAGCTGCTGGCGGATCGCAAGGGGATGACGCAGGTGATGCTGCGCAACCGGGCCGGTTCGCGCGGGGCGTCGATGGCGTTTTCGATCGAACAGCTTCCGTGCTTCACGCTCTGGAAGAACACCATCGCCGAAGTCGACGGCTACGTGACGGGGCTGGAGCCGGGCACGAATTATCCGTTCCCGCGCCCGATCGAACGGCGCATGAAGCGCGTGCCGAAACTCCGGGCCGGGCAGACGCATCGCACAGCGATCGATGTGACGATCCACACGAGCCAATCGGAAGTCGCCGCGGCGGCGAAACAGATCGCGCAGATTCAGGGCAAGCGCGAGACGCGCATTGATCGCGAGCCGCCGAAGATCTGATGATCCATCTCCATGAAAAAACCCGCCGGGTTGCGGCGGGTTTTTTGTTGGCGTGCTGAGCCGCGAGCGGCTTGCGGGGTCAGTCGAGGTTCATGGTCATGAGGAACTCGGCGTTGGTCTTGACCTTGAGGAGGCGAGCGCGGAGGAGTTCCATCGCTTCGACGACGTTCATGTCGGCGAGCACCTTGCGGAGCCGGTAGACGAGCTCGAGTTCCTTGGGGTCGAGGAGCAGTTCCTCGCGGCGGGTGCCGGAGGCGGCGACGTCGATGGCGGGCCAGGTGCGGCGTTCGACGAGGCGGCGGTCCAGATGCAGTTCGCTGTTGCCGGTGCCCTTGAACTCTTCGAAGATGACTTCGTCCATCTTGGAGCCGGTGTCGACGAGAGCGGTGGCGAGAATGGTCAGCGACCCGCCGCCTTCGATCGCGCGGGCGGAGCCGAAGAATTTTTTGGGTTTCTGAAGCGCGTTGGCGTCGACGCCGCCGGTCAGAATCTTGCCCGAGTGCGGGACCTCGGCGTTGTAAGCGCGGGCGAGTCGGGTGATCGAGTCGAGGAGGATAATCACATCATGCCCGAACTCGACGAGGCGCTTGGACTTTTCGATGACCATTTCGCAGACCTGCACATGCCGGTCGGTCTGCTCGTCAAAGGTCGACGCGACGACTTCGACGCTCTTGGGCGTGTTGCGGCGGAAGTCGGTGACTTCTTCGGGGCGCTCGTCGATGAGGAGCACGAGCACCTTGCAATCGGGGTAGTTCTTGATGATCGAGTTGGCCATCTTCTGAAGGAGGACCGTCTTGCCGGTGCGCGGCGGGGCGACGATCAGACCGCGCTGCCCCTTGCCGACGGGCGCGACCAGATCGACGACGCGCATCTCGATGTTGGTCGGGTCGCCGACGGTTTCGAGGACGAATCGCTCGCAGGGATGGAGCGGGGTCAGGTCTTCGAAGGGCGTGATTTCGTTGAGCTTCTCGGGGGCTTCGCCGTTGATGGCGTCGACGCGCAGGAGCGCGAAGTACTTTTCGCTTTCCTTGGGCGGACGGATCGTGCCCTGCACGATGTGTCCATTGCGGAGGCCGAAGCGGCGGATCTGCGACGGGCTGACGTAGATGTCATCCGGGCACGGCAGGTACGAGTACTCCGGGCTGCGGAGGAACCCGAACCCGTCGGGCAGAATCTCCAGCACGCCGTCGCCGTACATCAGTCCGGCCTTGGCGATGCGGCTCTTGATGATCTGGAAGATGAGCTCATGCTTGTTGAGCCCCTTGATGTTCTCGATGCCTTCCTCGGCGGCGACGTTGTGCAGTTCCTCCGCTTCCATGCGCTGCAGGTCCGCCACGCGCATCGCGCCCTTCTTGACGTCCTCGTATCGCTTCTGCGAATCCTGATCGAAGCGCGCGACATCCTTGCTGGTCACGTCGGCGACGGTCACATCGGCGGCGGGCGCGCTGGTCTCCGCGTCCTCCTCCTCGTCAACCATCATCGACTTGGCCGGCGGCAGCGACGATTCGCCGGCCGCGCCTTCATGGTCGAGTTCCTCGGCCGTGATCGTTTCGTCGGCGGCTTCGGTCTTCTTGCGGCTCTTGGTGTCGGACTTCTTACGCGTGGTGGTCTTGGCCATGGGTGAGATTCTCTCTCGGAAAGGTCAAACGTCGGGGAGATTTGAATGGGATAAGGGTCAGAGGGTTGAAGGGTCAGGCGGGTTATTCGGCGTCACGCCGGAAGATTCGAAATCCGTTTCATCAGTGCTATTAACGCGGTGAGTTTTCGCAGATTCTGCGAAGAGGGCGTCCAACCAACCTCGGTTCGTCTTCGACAACACCCACGAGCCACCTATCCAACCACAGGCGACTCACGCATGCATTGTCGAATCGAGAATACGTCTCAGCAATGCTTGGACTTGCGAAAAGCAATCGGCTTCGCTGATCGTGTTATCGATTATATCATGCGCTAACTGAAGTTTCCTGTCCAGTGGCCATTGATTTTTTTCGCGCCGGTCCATCTCCGCCGCGTCCCAACCCCTTGCCGCCACACGCCTGAGGCGCGTCGCCCGATCCGCATCCACGAACACCACCCGGTCGCACCGCTGGTCGAGCCCGACCTCAAAAAGCAGCGGCACATCGAGCACGATGGCCTTGACCGCCGGGTCCGCCTCGCCCGCGGCGATGAGCCGGTCGCGCTCGGCGGCGACGATCGGATGGATCAGGCCTTCGAGCCGCTTGCGCTCGGTCGGATGGTCAAACACCCGCCGCGCCACCGCCTTACGATCCACCCGCCCCGCTGCGTCGATCACTTCGTCGCCCCACCATGCCCGCAGTTCCCGCTTGACATCGTCGAGGTCGAGGGCCGCCTTGGCGATGGCGTCGGCGTCGATGACCAGGGCGCCGAGGGAGGCGAGTTGGCGGGCGACGGTGCTTTTGCCGGCACCGATGCCGCCGGCCAGTCCGATGATGGGCTTAGGTGAGCTTGCCAAGCGGTTTCCCCGTGCGGCGACGCGAAGCGGTTGCTCCCTCCGCCGGGGCCATTACAATACCCGCCCCACCGGTCCTTCGCCACCTGTGCATCTTCGATCCGCGCCCGCCAACCTGATCGCCGCCCATGACGCCCCGCACGTTCATCTTCGACCTCGACGGCACACTGCTCGACACGCTCAGCGACATCGCCGCCGCCGGCAACTTCGCCCTGACGCAGCTCGACCGCCCGACGCATCCGGTCGCCGAATATCGCATGATGGTCGGCAATGGGGCGGATGTGCTCATGCAGCGTGCGCTCGGCCCCGGTCATGCGTCACTTGCCGCGGCGGGCCTCAAACATTTCAAAGCGCACTACGCCGAACATCTGACCGACACGAGCGCCCCGTACCCCGGCATCGCTGACATGCTCGATGCGCTCGCGAAGCGCGGGGCCGCGCTGGCCGTGCTGACCAACAAGCCCGACGCCGCGGCGAAGAAGATCGTGCGGACGCTGCTGGGGCGATGGAACTGGGTCACGATCGACGGGCATCGCGATCACGTGCCCAAGAAGCCCGACCCGACCGCCGCGCTGGCCATCGCCAAAATGACCGGCACGCCGCCGGGCGCATGCGTCTTCGTCGGCGACTCGAGCACCGACATGAAGACCGCCGTCAACGCAGGCATGATCGCCGTCGGCGTCCTCTGGGGCTACCGCGACCGCACCGACCTCGTCAATCATGGCGCGCAACATCTCATCGCGCATCCCGCCGACCTGCTCATGCTGTTCTGAAGCCGCTTGCGGCTTAGCACTCCCCCGTCTTTTCTTCACCGCTTCAAATTCAAGACCCGATCCCCGATATCCCGCCGGAAAAATCCGCCGTCAAAGTGAATCATGTCGCACGCTGCATTCGCCCGGTCGCGTGCTTCCGCCAGATCGTCGCCGAGCGCGACGATGTTGAGCACGCGTCCGCCGGCCGTGACGACTTCGCCGTCCTTCTCAGCCGTGCCCGCATGGAAGATGAATACATCCTTGAGCTTCGCCGCTTCGTCGAGTCCGCTGATCGGGATGCCCTTGCGGTACTCGCCCGGATACCCGCCCGAGCACATCACCACGCAGCACGCCACGCGCCGGTCCCACGACAAATCCACCTCGTCGAGCCGCCCGTCGATCACCGCGAGCATCACCTCCAGCAGATCGCCTTTCATGCGCACCATCAGCGGCTGGCACTCCGGATCGCCGAACCGCGTGTTGTACTCGAGCACCTTCGGCCCCCCCGCCGTCAGCATCAGCCCCGCATACATCACCCCCTTGAACTCGATCTCATCGCGACGCAACGCATCGAGCGTCGGCACCAGAACCTCCCGCTCGATCCGTCGCATCATCGCATCGTCCACAATCGGCGTCGGCGTGTAGGCGCCCATGCCGCCCGTGTTCGGCCCCTTGTCTCCTTCGCCGACCTGCTTGTGATCCTGCGACGGTTCGAGCACGAAGATGTTCCGCCCGTCGACCAACGCGAGAATCGAAACCTCCTGTCCGACGAGCCGCTCTTCAATGACGCACACGTCGCCCGACTCGCCGAACTCCTTGTCGATCATGACGCGCTTGACCGCATCGATCGATTCCTCACGATTGGAGCAGACGATGACGCCCTTGCCCTTGGCCAGTCCCGCCGCTTTCACGACGACCGGTGTCTCGTGTGCTTCAACATACGCCATCGCATCCCGCGCCGACTTGAACACGCGTCCCTCCGCCGTCGGCACCGACGCCTCACGCATGAGCTTCTTCGACCATGCCTTGTCCGCCTCCAGCTGCGCCGCCGCCTTGCAAGGCCCGAACACCTTCAGCCCCGCCTTCGTCAACATGTCCGCCAGCCCCGCCGAAAGCGGATCCTCCGGCCCGATCACCACCAGTTCCACTTTGTTCTGCTTGCAGAACCACGCAATCTCATCCACCGACTTCTGATTGATCTTGTTGATGTCGATCCTGACCGACTGACCGATCGCTTTCGTCCCCGCATTGCCCGGCAGAAAGTAAACCTTCCCGCACTGCTTCGATTGCTTGAGCTTCCACCCCAGCACATGCTCGCGCCCGCCGCTGCCGATGATCAATACATTCATGGTCAATCCGTTCCTTGTGAGTCGAAACGGCCCATTCTACGCCCCACCTCCACGCCCGCAACCATCACACGCATCAACCGATTCGCGCCGCATCCCCGCGCCATCATCAAGCGCCCCCGCACCGCACTCATCAATATTTGACTTACCCCCCCCACTCGCTACGATACGACACCCTTGATGCGGGGTAGAGCAGCCTGGTAGCTCGTCGGGCTCATAACCCGGAGGTCGTAGGTTCGAATCCTACCCCCGCTACTTTCTGGCCGGTTACAAAACTCACCGGCCCCACGGTAAACGCAGAACGCCGTCGAGAGACCTCGGCGGCGTTTTCGCTTTCTACGCCAGTTTCCGCAACGAGTTACGACCTACGGTCGTTCTGCGTCGTGTCTCTGGTTGGCCGGGGTCCATAACCAGACCATCAGTCCTCGCCACCCGATCCGCCAGTTTCGGCCCAAAGTCTCTCTTAACCGGGCAGAGACATAGGCTCGGGTTATGGGGAGGTTGCGCTCGAAGTGGATGGTGCTGAGTGCGAAATCATGCCCGCCCGGTTATGGAAAACCGGGACCGCCCGCGCCAGTTCGCATAGGTTACTAATGAGGGGGCTGCATGTTCTCGCCCCGCATTGGAGGCCGCATGATCTCGACCCGCGATCCGGAAACCATGACCGAGGAAGAGCGCCGCGACGAGGTCGCCGGCATCCTGGCGGCGGGCCTGCTCCGCCACGTTCGGCAGGCCCAATCGATGCCTTCTGAGGCCAGCAAAACATCTTCGCCCACGCCGCGAATCGGACTTGATCTTCCTTCGAAAACGAGGCTCAGTGTGGCTCAACGACCCGCCGGTTAACGGGTCGAGTCTCGGCAACGCATGATGAAAGGAGCCACATTCATGCACGACATCGCGACGCAGCTCGAAGCCTTGGACGACATGACGACCAGCGAACTGGCCGACCTCTACCGGGAACTGCACAGCCAGCCCTGCCGGACCCGCCACCGGGCGTACCTCATCCGCAAGAACGCATGGCGCATCCAGGCCAACGCCGAAGGCGACCTGTCGGAACGCGCCCGCAGGCGGGCCGCCGAGTTGGCCGACGACGCCGACGTGCGGGTGATGGCACCGAAGACCATGATCTGCCCGCCACAGAACGGCGAATCGGTGACGGTGAACCGCCCAGTCTCAAGAGGCCCCGCCAAACCGACTGACCCGCGCATCCCGCCGCCGGGCACCGCGCTTGTTCGCGAGTACAAGGGGCGCACGATCCGGGCCGTGGTTCTCGCGGACGGCCACTTCGAATGTAATGGCGAGCGCTTCCGCACGCTCAGCGCGCTGACAAAGAAGATCACCGGCAGCCACATGAACGGGTTCCGGTTCTTCAGACTGGGGGCGCAGCGATGAGAAAGAGCCGAGCCAACGGCGTCGCCAAACCGGCCAAGCCGATCACGCGGTGCGCCATCTACACCCGCAAGTCGAGCGAGGATGGCCTGGACCAGGAGTTCAACTCCCTCGACGCGCAGCGAGAGGCGGCTGAGTCGTTCATCGCCAGTCAGAAGGCCGAGGGGTGGACAGCGCTGCCAAACCGCTACGACGACGGCGGCTACTCCGGCGGCAGCATGGAGCGCCCTGCACTGGACCAGTTGCTGCGGGACATCGATGCGGGCAAGATCGACTGTGTGGTGGTCTACAAGGTCGACCGGCTGTCGCGATCGCTGATGGACTTCGCCCGCATCATGCAGGTTTTCGAGGCGAAACAGGTCTCGTTCGTCTCGGTCACGCAGCAGTTCAACACCAGCCACTCGATGGGCCGGCTCACGCTGAACATCCTGCTATCGTTCGCCCAGTTCGAGCGCGAGATCATCGGCGAACGCATCCGCGACAAGCTCGCCGCGCAGGCGCGCAAGGGCAAGTGGACCGGCGGCGCGCCGGTGCTGGGCTACGACGTGGACCGAA
>WGMD01000024.1 GCA_016125255.1 Planctomycetota bacterium
CCCAATCCGCACCTGCCGCGCGCATGGGCGCGCCCATGCGCACCGCGAAGGCAACCCCGTCGCGCCGGTGCGCGATCAATCAAGGACTTACAAAAACCCGTGCGCACGCCCGAGGCGAATGTGACATCCCCATGCGCGTTTTGCGACGCACCGGTGCGAAAGATGACCCAATCGCCGCCGCGCACCTCCCGATATTTTTCGCCGTCCCCGATGACCGGCTAGGCCGATGCCGCTCGGTCGATGAGCCGCAGCACCGGCGGCAGCAGCAGCAGCGATGCGCCATTGGCGATCACCAGCGCGGTGAAGGTCGGCGCGTTGATCAGGTCCAGGTTGTAGAACGTCAGCGCGAGCGCCAGCGCCAATGGATGACCGATGACCATGCGGGCGGCGGAAGTCAGCGTGGCGTTCCATGTCAATCGGCCGCGGCGCATGAGCACGATCGGCCCGAGCGTTTTGGCATCGCAGAAGACGATGAGCGTGACCAGCACGAGCAGCCCGTTCATCGGGCCGATCAGATCGACCTGCGACCCGGCCAGCGCGCCCAGCAGCGGCAGAAACACGAAACACCAGAGCGGTTGATCATCGACGCCCTTGACCGGCCGGGGGCGCGGCAGGGTCGGCATCGCGCAGGCGAGGACGAAGGCGATGCCCCAGACGCGGTTCGGCGCCAGGTCGGGGGCGAAGCGCACGTAGAGTCCGCCGACGATCGCGGCGGCCAGGGCGCTGGTGAGCACGGCGCTGGCGAGCAGGACGTGCGTCGGCCGGGTCTGCGCCAACATGCGGGCGCCGGTGATATAGAGCGCGACGAGCACGGCGGGGAGGCCCAGACTCATGAACGTCAGCAGCCGGCGCTGCACAAGGGCCTTGTCACGGGCGAGGGCCAGGTCGGCAAGTCGCTGGGCGCTTAAGGTGCGGAGTCGGTCGATGTAGTCGTGACTGACGCCGGTGGATTGGGCGGCGGCGATGGCCTGTGCGGCGTCGCGGCGGGCCTGCTCCAGTTGATGCGACTCGTCGACGGCGCCGGCCAGAAGCTGGCGATGCAGTTGCGGCGCGGCCCGGCCGAGCACGGTCGGGCCGATGAGAATCCCGGCGATCAGCGCGCCGACGAGGCGTGTCGAACCGAGGCGCAGGGCGAGCATCGCCCCCAGCGACCCGGCGGCCAGAAGGACCGCCGCCGCGGTGAGCAGGGCTGGGACGGTGTCGACGGAAAGCATGGGCATACGTTACACGCCCCGCCGGTCCGTGTCGCGGCGGTCCCGGAAGCGCCCGCTCGACATGGGGCGACGCGACCGGTAACATCTGCCTTTTAACGCATGGGAGCGATTCACCGAATGTCGCGGGCAACACAGAGCATGATGCTGATCGCCGTGCTGGCGGCGATGACGCTCACGGGCTGCGGCCCGATCAAGATGCCGCGCATGCCCGTGCCGGTGCAGGACCCGACGACGGACATCGCTTCGGTCAATCTCGTCGACGCGTCGGAGAAGGCGGGCAAGTATGACATCACGATCACGCTCGTGAACCCCAACAACTTCGAGTTGCCGATGACCTTCGCCACGTACAGCTTGACCGTCGGCGAGCGGACCTACGAAGGCAGCGCGATTCCGAATACGACGCTGCCCGCCCTGTCGCAGATTCAGTTCACCGTCCCGGCGGTGCTCGAGGGCCCCGCCGCCGCCGGTCAGAATTTCACGGCCGAGGGAACCATCACGCTCAATCCGCCCGGCCAGATCCGCCAGCTCATCTACGAATTGGGCATCCCCATGCCCACCGCCCACTTCGACGGACAAGGCACCGTCCAATCCACCTTGACGCCGACCGCCAAACCCTGATTCGCCATCGCCCTTCCCCCGCCGCCCCGCTCCGCCTATCATGACCCTCCCCCCGCAAGCCCCGGATCGCCCCCTGCCTCCGCCCCCTGATCCCCGATCCCCAACCCCCGATCCCCGAACAATGCCCCGTCCCGCTATCGAACTTGTCTGCTTCGACCTCGGCGGCGTCCTCTTGCGCTGCGTGAGCGGATGGGCGCACGCCTGCCAAATCGCCGGCGTGCCGATGCTCGACGCCATCGCCGACCCCGCCAATCGCGACCCGTTCCTGCGGGCGTCGCACGCCATGGAAGTCGGCCGCATCACCCCCGATCAGTTCATCGACCGCATCACCGAATTGAGCCCCTACACGCGCGATCAGGTTCAGGCCGTCCTCAGCGCGTGGATCATCGGCGTCTACGACGGCGTCGATGCCCTCCTCGACCGACTCCTCGCCGCCAATGTCCGCATCGCCCTGCTTTCCAACACCAACGCGCTGCACTGGTCGTTCATCGAGCACGAGGACCGCTACAAAATCGTCGACCGCATCCCCCACCGTTTCGCCAGCCACCTCATCGGCGCCCGCAAACCCGACGGCCCGGCGTATCAGCATGTCGAAACCGCGCTGGGCGTCGATCCCGAATCGATCCTCTTCTTCGATGACCTGGAGGAGAACATCACCGGAGCCGTCTGGCAACACTGGCACACCCAGCGCATCGACCCCGCCGGGGACACCGCTTCGCAAATCGAAAAATACCTCAAGCGCTACGGCGTGATGGATTAGGAGTTTCTGGTTTCCAGTTTCTGGTTTCTTGTTGCGGGGGCTCCGGGGGTTCGGGTTTCGAGTTTGGGGATTCGCGTTTACAATCCACCTATGACCACCCTTCAAACACATCCCGCGGCCGAGATCGCTCCGCAGCGTGTCTGGCGCGTCGAGGTTCATCCGCTTCACGAAACCGATGATCCGCGTGCGGCCAGTCTCGCGCACGAAGTCGCCGACCTGCATCTCGCGCCGTCGCTGACGAAAGTCACCAGTGCGCGCGTCTATCTGATTCAGGGGCCGTTCGACGAGGCGACGATCCGCCGCATCGCCTCCGAACTGCTCACCGACCCGATCGATCAGCGCTACACGCTGGGCGCGACGCCGGCGACCGACGGCGCTTCGCTCATCGAAGTGCATTACCTGCCGGGCGTGATGGACCCCGTCGCCCTGTCGGCCCAGGACGCCATCGCCGAAATGACCGGCGGGGGAAAATGCCAAGTGCGCACGGGCTTCCGCTACGACCTGAGCGGCATCGACGGCGCGACGGCTCAGACGATCGCGAGCCGCCTGCTCGCCAATGCGGTGATTCAATCGGTGAGTTTCGAGCCGCAGTGTCCGGAGCATTTCATCGAGGGCCGGCCGTACGAGATGACGCTCACGCATGTGCCGATCCGCGACTTGGACGACGCGGCGCTCGTCAAAATGTCGCGCGAGGCGCATCTGTTTTTGTCGCTCACGGAGATGCAGGCGATTCGTCAGTATTACCGTGACGCCGGGCGGGAGCCGACGGATGTGGAGCTTGAAACGCTCGCGCAGACGTGGAGCGAGCATTGCGTTCACAAGACGCTCAAGTCGCGGATTCGATACGTGGAAAGCTCAGACATGGCGATGCCCGGGCGTTCAGCGTGGACGAATCGCCCGGGGCATACGATCGACGCGGACGGGGCGCTGATCATCGACAATCTCTTGAAAAGCACCATCGCCGCCGCGACGAACAAGCTCATCGCCGACGGGCTCAACTGGTGCATCAGCGTGTTCGTCGACAACGCGGGGATCATCCGCTTCGACGATGAACATGCGGTGACGTTCAAGGTCGAGACGCACAACCACCCCAGCGCGATCGAACCCTACGGCGGCGCGGCGACGGGCATCGGCGGGTGCATCCGCGACACGATGGGCACGGGACTGGCCGCCAAACCCATCGCCAACACCGACATCTTCGCCGTCGCCGATCCGAACACGCCCCCGGAAAGTTTGCCCAAGGGTGTGTTGCACCCAAGGCGCGTGCTCAAGCAGGTCGTCGCCGGCGTGCGGGACTACGGCAACCGGATGGGCATTCCGACGGTCAACGGCGCGGTCGCCTTCGATGACCGCTACCTCGGCAATCCGCTCGTGTTCGCGGGGTCGGTGGGGCTGATCCCCAATGACAAATGCTTCGGCTCCGCCAAGGCGGGCGACCGCATCATCGTGCTCGGCGGGCGCACCGGGCGCGACGGGATTCACGGCGCGACGTTCAGTTCCGCCGAACTGACCGACACGCACGCCGACGAATTCTCCCACGCTGTGCAGATCGGCAACGCCATCACGGAAAAGAAAACGCTCGACGTGATTCTCCAGGCGCGCGATCACGCCGGCGGCTGTTTGTACAACGCCATCACCGACTGCGGGGCCGGGGGATTCAGCTCGGCGGTGGGCGAGATGGGCGAAAAGCTCGGGGCGCATGTGCAGCTTGAAAAAGCCCCGCTCAAATATGACGGGCTTTCGTACACTGAAATCTGGATCAGCGAAGCGCAGGAACGCATGGTCATGGCGGTGTCGCCGGACAAGGTGGCGACGCTCGCCGCGCTGTGCGAAGCGGAGGACGTCGAGATCTGCGATCTGGGCGAATTCGGCACGGACAACGCCGAGCTGGTGCTGACCTATCGCGGAACCGAAGTCGGCCGCCTCGCCATGCACCTCCTGCACGAAGGCATCCCCCAGCCGGTGCGCGAAGCGGCATGGGAGTGCGGAGTTGGGCGTTCGGAGTGCGGAGTGAAAACCTCCGCGCCTTCTCACTCCACACTCCACACTCCACACTCCGCACTCCGCAAGACGCTTATTTCGCTTCTCGCCAATCCCAACATCGCCTCCAAGCACTGGGTCATTCGCCAGTACGATCACGAAGTGCAGGCGGGGTCGGTGGTCAAACCGCTGACCGGTCCGCAGATGGACGGTCCCAGCGACGCGGCGGTGCTGCGTCCCAAGCTCACTTCGCAGCGCGGCATCGCCCTGTCATGCGGTCTGCAATCGGCGCTGGGCGATGTGGACCCGTACTGGATGACGCTGGCGGCGATTGATGAAGCGGTGCGCAATGCGGTGTGCGTCGGCGCCCGGCCGGATCGCGTGGCGATTCTCGACAACTTCTGCTGGGCCGACTGCTCCAAGCCCGCCAACCTCGGCTCGCTCGTCCGGGCGGCCGAGGCGTGCTACGACGGAGCGCTCGCCTACCGCACGCCGTTCATCTCGGGCAAGGACTCGCTCAATAATCAGTTCACCACGGACGAAGGCAAGACCATCGCGATCCCGCCGACGCTGCTCATCAGCGCGATCGGCATCGTTGATGATGTGAACAACTGCGTGACAATGGACGCGAAAACGCCGGGGAACATGCTGATCCTCGTCGGCGTGACGACGCCGCAGATGGGCGCCTCCGCCGCTTGCGGCTTGGCAACTTCCGACATCCCGCGCGTCGATCTCACGACCGCGCCGAAAGTTCTCGCCGCCGTCGCCGACCTGATCGGGGCGGGTTTCGTCCGCAGCGCGCACGACTGTTCCGAAGGCGGTCTGCTTGTCGCCGCCACGGAGATGGCTTTCGCCGGCCGCCTCGGCTTGGACCTGAACCTCGCCGGCGTCCCCCGCCCCCGCAATGGCGACCTTTCCGACTTCGCCGCATGCTTTGCCGAGACGCCGACGCGCGTGCTTTTGGAAATCGAGCCCGACCGCTTCGACGCCCTCGCCCGCAAGCTCCGCGCCGCGAACATCCCCTTCGGGCACGTCGGCACGTTCAACGACGGTAACCGTCTCGTCGTGCGGGATGACCAGTCGAAGATCGCAGCGGAATGGACGAACGACGAAATGCTCGACACCTGGCTCAAACCGCTGGACTGGTAAACCCCCGGAACGCTCCCCCGGAACGCTCCCTCGCGGCGCGGCTAAACTATCATGGACATGAAACCCAACACCCTCATCATCCGCACCGCCGGGACCAACTGCGATCTCGAACTGGCGCACGCCTTCGAGCTCGCCGGGGCGGACGTGCAGCGCGTGCATCTCAATGATCTGATCGCCCGGCCCGAGCAGTTGGATGCTTTTGACATGCTGGCCCTCGCCGGCGGGTTCAGCTACGGCGACGACATCGCCGCCGGCCGCATCTTCGCCAATCGCCTTCGTCACGCGCTCTATCCCGCGCTGCGCAGTTTCATCGCGGCGGGCAAACCCGTGATCGGCATCTGCAACGGGTTCCAGCTCATGGTCAAGGCGGGGCTTCTGCCCGGCTTCGAGCTGCCCGAGGACGGCGCGCCGCCGCAGATCGTGACGCTGACGGACAATGCCAACATGCGCTTCATCGACCAATGGGTCGGCGTCCGCGTCGAACCCGAAACCGTCTGCATCTGGACGCAGGGGCTCGATCGCTTCGAGTTGCCCATCGCGCATGGCGAAGGGCGATTCCTCGCCGACGATGCGGTGCTCGATCGGCTCGAAGCGCAGAAGCAGGTCGCGCTGCGATACACCGACAATCCCAACGGGTCCAGGCGCGACATCGCCGGCGTGTGCGACCCGACCGGGCTCGTCTTCGGCCTCATGCCCCACCCCGAACGCTTCACGCATAAAACCAATCACCCCCATTGGACCCGCAAGACGATCACGTCCCCGGCGGGCCTGAAGATGTTCACCAATGCCGTGGCGCACGTGACCCAGACCGCTGCCGCCGCATCATGAGCATCGAACACGACACGGCGCGTCACTGCTTTTATCAGCGCTGCGGCGAATACGAAGCCGTCCTCATGTACGCCCGGCGCGACCGCGTCATCGACCTCTATCACATCTACGTGCCGGACCCCTGTCGCAACCGCGGCCTCGCCGGCTACCTCCTCGCCGCCGCCTTCGACTTCGCCCGGGCCGAAACTCTCAAAGTCATCCCCACCTGCCCCTTCATCCGCAACGATTTCCTCCCGCGTTTTCCGCAGTATCACGACATCGTCGACTTCGACGCACAGCCGTTTCCCTTTCGCGGAATCTGAACGCTGGCGTGCTATGCTTTGAGCATGCTTACTGATGCAATCAAGAACATCATTCGCGAAGTCGACGCCCTGCGCGAGCAGGTGGATGATCACTGGCAGATTCCGGCGGATGAGGGCATGTTGCTTTATCAGCTTGTCAAAGCGGCGCGGTGTGTGAGCGTGTGCGAGATCGGGACGAGTTACGGGTTTTCGACGCTGCATCTGGCGGCGGCGGCGCGGGGGAGCGGCGGGTACGTGCACACGATCGACGCCGAGCCGCGCAAGACGAAGGCGGCGACGGAGTATCTCAAACGCGCGGGGCTGCTCGATGCGGTGACGCTGCACACGGGCAAGGCGCAGGACGTGCTCAAGACGATGAAGCCGGCGAAGCCGTTCGATTTTGCGTTCATCGATGCGTGGAAGGATCAGAGTTTTGAGTATCTGGAAGCGCTGATGCCGCATCTCGGGGCGCGGGCGATTTTGACCACGGACAACATTTCGACGCATCCCGATGAGCTGTCGGGCTTCGTCAAACATCTGCGCTCGCTGCCGGGGGCGACCAGTTGTCCGGTCGATGTGGGCAACGGGTTTGAGCTGACGATTCTCGATCGTTAACCGCGCATTTTGATGACGATCTTGCCGTGCACCGTGCCCGTCTCCTGCTCGGCGTGCGCGGCGGGCAGATCGTCCAGCGCGATCACCTTGTGCAGACACGTTTTCAATTTCCCCGCGTCGATCAACTCGGCGGCGGTGGCGAGCATTTCGCCCTGCGACTCGACGTTCATGTTGTGCAATTGCTTGGCGCCCATGAACTCCATGTGCAGCGTGGCGTTCTTGCGGAAAAGCGCGGGGACGATGCGGCCGTTGTCATTGAGCACGATCGTCACCATGCGCCCCAGCGGCGCGACGCAGTCGAGGGACTGATCGAAGACCGGCCCCCCCACCGTGTCGAACACGACGGGGCAGAGTTTCCCGCCGGTTTCCTCCTTGACGCGCTCGATGATGTTTTCAGACTTGTAGTTGATGACGACGTCGGCGCCGAGTTTTTTGCACAGGGCGACGGAGTCATCGGTGCTCGCGGTGGTGAACACGCGGCAGCCGTGATGATGAGCGAGTTGAAGCGCGATATGCCCGACGCCCCCGGCCCCGGCGTGAATCAAGACCGTCTCGCCGCGATGCATCCCGACACGCTCGTGCAGGGCCTCCCATGCCGTGAGCGTCACCAGGGGAAAAGCCGCGGCGGTGACGTGATCGATGCTTTTGGGCTTGATCGCCAGCACGCGCGCATCGACGAGCACATACTCCGCGTGCGCGCCATGCTTGAAAAGCGAAGGCGAGGCGTACACTTCGTCGCCGACTTTGAAGTGCGCGACGTTGGGCCCGATCGCGGCGATGACGCCTGAGACGTCATACCCCGGTATCAACGGAAACGTTTTGGGCCCGTGCAGTCCCTTGCGGATTTTCGTGTCGACGGGGTTGAGGGCCGCGGCGTGGACTTCGACGAGGACTTCGCCGCTTGCGGGCGTCGGCTTGGGCATGTCGGCGAGTTTGAGAACGTCGGGGCCGCCGAATTGAGTGATGGTCATCGCGCGCATGGGGTCGCTCCCTGTTCGAAAGTCGAGGCATTGTACAATAGCCCGACCATGACTCATTCGCTCCCATCGTTCGCCTTGTCCGAGCGGGCTGCACGCACCGTCGAGCAGCCCATCGGTTATCTGATGGCGCAGGCGGTGAGCAATCCGAATCTCATCTCGCTGGCGGCGGGACTCGTCGATTACCCGACGCTGCCGACGCAGGCGGTGGAACAGGTTTTGCACGAACTTTTGTCCGACGAAGTCAAAGCCCGGCTCGCGCTTCAGTACGGCACGACCGAGGGCTTCGCCGCCTTGCGCGTCCGACTGCTCGAACACATGGCGCACCTCGACGGACTGACGCCCGCTGACTTTTCCGCGACGGCCGACGACGTGATCGTCACGACCGGCTCGCAGCAGATCCTCTTCGTGCTGACCGACATCCTCGTCAATCCCGGCGACATCGTCATCGCGGAGTGGCCCAGCTATTTCGTCTACACCGGGGCGCTGGCGACGATGGGTGCGCAGGTGCGCTGCGTGGATATGGATGAGGAAGGCATCATTCCCGAAGCGCTCGAAGCGTTATTTCAACAGATCGAATCGGAAGGTCAGCTTCCGCGCGTCAAGATCGTCTACACCTGCGACTATCATCAGAACCCGACGGGCATCACCTTGTCCGCCGACCGTCGTCCGCGCATTGCGGAGATTGTGCGGAAATACTCGAAGAAACATCGCATTCTGCTGCTCGAAGACGCGGCGTACCGGGAATTGACGTACGAAGGCGACGCTCCGCCGTCGATCAAGCGGCATGACCCGCGCAATGAATTCGTCGCGCTGACGCAGACGTTCAGTAAGCCCTTCGCCCCCGGACTCAAGACGGGATATGCGCTGCTGCCGCGCGATCTGGTGGAGCCGGTGCTTTTGCAGAAGGGGTCGCACGATTTCGGGTCGGTGAATCTGGTGCAGCATCTTCTGGCGGCGGCGATGCGCAGCGGGGCGTATGCGGCACAGGTATCGCGCCTGTGCGGGCATTACGCGCACAAGCGCGATGCGATGCTCAAGGCGCTGGAGGAACACCTGGGTGATTTCGAGCCCGGCGCTTCCGGGGCTTCCGGGGCTTCCGGGGGGACGCATTGGACGCATCCGCGCGGCGGGCTGTACGTCTGGCTGACGCTGCCGGAGCGGTTTGACACGGGCATGGCGGGGCCGCTGTTCAAGGCGGCGATGGCGGAAGGCGTGATTTACGTGCCGGGGGCGTTCTGCTATCCGGGCGATGCGACGCGCGCGACGCCGACGCATGCGATGCGTTTGAGCTTCGGCACGGCGACGATCGAGCAGATACACGAAGGCGTGCGGCGACTGGCCGCGGCGATCAGGCGGGCGACTTGATGTTGACCCACGTGTGCACGTGCGGCTTGCCGCGGAAGTACCAGACCATGTTGGGCCCTTCAAGCTGCCAGACGTCCATGACGCCGTCGTTGCCGATGTCCATGTTCGAGTAGAACGACATGGCCAGCGCATCGATGCCCCCGCCGGCTTCGATGAGCTTCATCGATTCGTCGGCGTCGACCTTGCGGAACGGCGCGAGCAGGTCGGCCATGACGTTCCGCACAAGCTGCTTCTGATCGGGCGAAAGCTCGCTGCACGGAATGCCGGCCAGTCCCTCGCGCTTGCCGGTGACGTTGACGGTCGCCAGCCCGTTCTCATCGCGGGCGTCGGTACGGAGCGCCATCGCGCGCTGTTTGCCGTCGAGCGATGCGAGGACTTCGTTGGCGCGCTTGGCCTGATACCAGTAGATGTTGTCCTCGTGCTGGGGGCTTTCGTTGAAGCTGCGGGCGGCGTGGCCATAAAAGATCGGCCCGCCGAAGGCCGCGCCTTCGACGCTGTCGCCGTCGCAGCGGCGCGTGACGTGACGGCCCGTGAGCACGAACTCGAACTTGCCCGTGCCCGGCTCGCCGAAGATCGCCACCGAACAACCCCCGAAGCCCGGCTTGCCGTTGTCATGTTCAACCTGCTGCATCACCGACGCCGCGTACTGCTCGCTGTGCAGCGCGTTGAAAATCTGCTTCACAAGATCCTGCTGATCGGGGTTGAACACGCTGGCGATGCGGCCGTCGACGATGTGCCAGTTGTTGTCGACTTCGAAGCGCAGCTTGTGATCGAAGGGGAAACAGATCGACTGGCGCTGCGCTTCATTGAGACTGCCGTAGAGTTGCTGCACGAGCGTTTCGCCCGTCGGCTTCGCCGCCGGCTCCGCGGCCCGCAGCATCGGCGGCACCGCCAGCGAGATCGCCGCCGCCTGCACGAACCGGCGACGCGTCATCGGCAGCGCGGAACAATCCGGACACGACGCAGGCGCGGGACGCTCAGACATGGCGGGCCTCCTTTTGGGATGCATCAGTATAGACCACGCGGGCGCATGTCACGATCGGCGCATCGCCATCGCCCTGCCGCCGGACCCGCCCATGAAAAAACCCCGGCGATCGGCCGGGGTTTTGGAAATCATTCGGATCAGCGATCCTTTCACGCGTCGGCGGGGCCTTCGACGCCGCCGGTGAATTCGCCGTCGTTGGCGGCGTGACCGGTGAGGACCTGCGCGTGGTAGCCGCCCTTGCTCTTGAAGTACACGATCAAAATGATGTAGCCACCGAGCATGATCATCGGGAACATCGCCATGTTCGCCAGAGCGCCCTGCGTGCTCTTGGCACGGACCGCCCCGATTTCATCCTTGACTTTGGCCTGCTCAGCTTCGGGCATCGCTGCGATCAGGGCATCAAGCTTCGCATCGTCGATGGTCTTGTACTTGATGATTTCGTAGATGCTCTTCTCATCGAGTACCGAAAGCTGACCACCCTGCAAGAGGCCGGGGACGGTCTGTGCGATCGGTGCGGCGGTGACGGCTTCAATGTTTTTGTCGGCCTGAAGCGTCCCGATGTAAGGGAAGCCGAGTACGCCGACGGCGAGCATGCCGATGCCGCCCAAGCCGTTGAGGGTCATCGCCCCGCCCTTGGGCGTCTGCTCGGACACGACGCCGAGCATCGTGGGCCAGAAGAAGGTCTTGCCGAAGGCATAGAGCGTCGCGGCGACGAAGATCATCACGCCCGCCGCGCCGGAGAGCATGAACAATCCACCGATCGCCAGAGCCGCCGACATCGCGAGCAGGCCCAACGGTGAAAGACTG
The DNA here is from genome assembly GCA_016125255.1 of Planctomycetota bacterium. Taxonomy (NCBI): domain Bacteria; kingdom Pseudomonadati; phylum Planctomycetota; species Planctomycetota bacterium. The sequence goes on from WGMD01000024.1 coordinate 11,583, forward strand.
TGCACGATCGGGCCGGCACAGAAGCGCAGGATCATCATGATGACCGAGGTGTAGACGAGGATCCAGCCGGGATGGAAGTGGCCTTTGGAGACGCCCTCCATAATGCCGGTGATCCATCCATCCGTGCCGATTTCCGTGGTGGCCAACGGCATCATGATCAAGATCATGAAAAACAGGAAGGGGCGTCCCAGACTGCGCGTGTACGCGCCAAATGCCACGACGATCGCGATGCCGATGCCGATGAACAGAATGCGGTTGGCATCGCCGAAGAAGTCAATGAGCTGAAGCGTCACAAGGAAGCCGACGACCGCCGCGCCCAGAATGCCGAATTCCGCGAGCATCTGACGATAGGAAACGCCCGCCGCCTCGCGCTCCTGCACGGGGAACTTGAGCGGCAGCAGCATGAAAAAGTAGATCAGCGCCGGGACTGCGAGGATGCCAACCTTGATCCACCAGGGGACATTGTCAATGAAGATCGTAAAGATGCCAGCGACAACCAGCCCGCCGGGCCAGCCCGCATGAAGCATGTTGAGCCACTTGGTCTTTTCCTTGTTGAACATGGTGGCGACGACGGGATTGATGAATGCTTCGACCGTTCCGTTCGCCAGGCCCAGAATCAGCGAGCCCCAATAGAGCATCTGGTAAGCGCTTTCCTTGTTGCCGCCCTGCGACATGAAGTAGGCGCTGACGCCCATGACCGCCCAGATCATGTGGCCCAAGAACGCGAAGAACATCGCGGTCTTGTAGCCGATGCGGTCGATGATGAGACTGAATCCGATGATCGACACCGCGAAAGGCCAGATGCCGATACCCGCGAGCCGCCCCGCTTCCGCCGGGTCAAGACCAAACTCTTTCGCCCATGTACCGATCAAAAACATGCGGGCGATAAATCCGAACGCTGTCGTGATCAGCGCGATGAAACAGCCCCAAAACAACACCTTATCTTTGGAATTACCCATAGACGCGAAGCTCCTTTAGCGTGTGTGGCCCATCCAACAAACGCGTAAAACTACAGTTGAATTGCAGAAGCTATGCCATTGCGCAAATGCTGTCAAGGCAATCGACAGCCGCGTCATGCAGGAGCACATCTTGTGAATGAGTGATCACGCCGCCGAATGCGACGCCTTTGACGACGTGTCCGCCGGGGTCGGCGCCTCGGCGTGCGGAAGAACAATCCTGAACGTCGTTCCGGTCGGGTCGGATTTGGTGATGGCGATCTGCCCGCCTGCCCGGCGGATCAGGTCGCGACAGATGGCAAGCCCCAGCCCGGTGCCCGGGGCCTGACCCGCCCCGACGCCTTCCCGCCGCGTCACAAACGGCTCGAACACCCGCGGGAGAATGTCGGTGGGAATGCCCGGCCCGGTGTCCGCCACTTCGATGAACACCGTTTCGCCTTCACGCCCTGCCGAGAGCGCGAGCGAACCCCCCTGCCGCCGCATGGCCTGCCGGGCGTTGAGAACGATGTTCAGCAGCACCTGCTGTAGATTGACGGGGCTGATGGCGACATGCAGATCGGCATCGACGTCGATGGTCAGACGGATGCCGTCGCGCTGCGGCGGGCGGGCCATGCAGTTGAAGACTTCATCGATGACCTGAACGATGTTCGACAAGGCCGCTTCATCCGACTCGCGGGCGAAGCCGAGCATCGAACTGCTGATCGATGCGGCCTTCTGGGCCCCGGCCAACGCCTTGGCCACGGCCTTGCGCAGCATCGGAATATCCTCCGGCACCTGCTCGGCCATCTGACAATAGCTGATCATCGGCGTGAGAATGTTGTTGAACTCGTGAGCGATGATCGACGCCATCGTCCCCAGCGTCGCCAGCCGATGCGAACGCGTCAGACCTTCCTGAAGCTGGCGCAACTGCACCTCGACCCGCTCCAGCTCGCCCAACAAGAGCTCCGCCTGCTCCAACTTGTCCGTCGGCAACGCCATATCCGCCCGTTCCCTTCCCTGGTTCTCGGGGCCTACCCCCTGTATCGGCATACGACCAACCGCCCCTTAAACCCTAACCCCTGCGACCTTACTATCACCCCTACCAATTTGACGAGGTCTTATAACCTTATTGACAAACCGATAAATCAATATAAAATACTTATATAAATTGACTTATGAATTCTGATCAACCGCATTGATAAGGAGGGAAGTTGACAGAATGAACAGGATCGACGGGATCGTGACACGCAGGCCCATCCTGATCCTGTCTCATCCTGTGATCCTGTCAGTCCTCCTCCTCTGCCCTGCTGTAGAAAATGTTTCACGTGGAACACCGGCATGCCCGCAACATGCCTCGATTGTTCCACGTGAAACATCTCTTGCGTTGTCGCTCGGATCGTCATACACTGCGGTCATCGGCGGGCCACCCGCCGTCCTTTCCGCACGGATGCGCCACGCGCAAGGAGGTCGCCATGTCCAAATCCGCCAAGCGTCTGGGTCGTGGTTTGAGCAGTCTGATGGGCTCGATGGTTTCCGTTGAGCCGCCCTCGGAAGTTGAAAACCCATCGCCGGTCACACCCGCTGCGGACATGGCCGACGCCATGCCCGCCGAGTCGCCTGCGATAGATGGGTCTGGCGGTGGGCTCAAATGGTTGCCCGTGACGTCGATCGTGGCCAATCCATACCAACCGCGACGGCATTTTGATGAGACGGCATTGGAACAGCTCGCCGCGTCGATCCGGCAGGATGGCGTCATGCAGCCGATCGTGGTCCGTCCCAGGAAAAACGAGCAGGGCACTTCCGCAGAGTATGAGATCGTCGCGGGCGAGCGCCGCTGGCGGGCCGCCCAGCGGGCGGAGCTGGCGACCCTCCCGGCCGTGGTGCGCGAACTGGATGATCGGCAGATGGCCGAGTGGGCCCTGATCGAGAACCTCCAGCGCGAGGATCTGAACCCCATCGAACGCGCCCAAGCCTTCGCCCGCCTCATCGAACAATTCTCCCTCCGCCACGAAGACGTCGCCGACCGCGTGGGCGTCAGTCGTGTGAATATTTCTAACACATTGCGATTACTAGACTTACATTCTGATGTGCAGGAGCTTGTGCGTCTAGCTTCGTTATCGGCCGGTCATGCGCGGGCGCTTCTGAGCTTGCCGGATGGGTTGGCCCAGGTGGATCTGGCCAAGCGGGCGATTGATGGGCAGTGGTCGGTGCGGACGCTGGAGATGGCGGTGCGCCAGAGGGTCGCACCCGATGCCGGGCGGGTCAAGAGCAAAACGGATACGCGTTCCCCGCATGTCCGCGATGTCGAGCAGCAGGTCGGCGAGCAGTTGGGGTCGAAGGTCAAAATCACCCCCGGCCGCAAGAAAGGCACGGGCACGCTGATAATCGAGTACTACGACCTCGATCATTTCGATCAGTTGCTCACGCGCATGGGTGTGAATCTGAGCTGATGCTCGCACACCTAGAACGTCATGCTGTGCATCGTAGCTCCAGTTCGGTGATCAACGATTCACACAGAGATTGTGATAATTGCAAAGTTACTCATCAAGGTCTTCAAACCTAAACTTACTTGCTTGTAGGTACTCTTCCTCTTGTTCGACTGCAATCCATCGTCGCCCGAGCCGTTCCGCGACCATTCCTAACGTATTTGAGCCCGCAAAAGGATCGAGCAGAATATCATCCGCATCCGTCAAGAGACGAATGAAAAACTCCGGCAGAGCCGCCGGGAATCTTGCGGGATGAATTTTAATGCCTGCTTCTTTACATTTAATTGTGTACCGATCATTTGCGGCGTTGTTGCCGAATCGAAGTAAATCAGCCGGAGTATCTTCCTCAATCACGTTCGGAGGAATCGAACCGCCGTTCTTCGTTTCTGCAAAACTGCCTTTGATAAGGTGTCCGCCCGGGCGTGTTGTCTTACGCTGTCCACGTTGACTCAAACGCATCATGTCCTTTGAGTATGCGCGAAGCACCTTTGAGTTGTCGGCTTTTGGATGCGGCGTCTTGCTAAGCCACCACACATACTCAACTGAGTCCTTGACCCGCACGCGCCGCACTGTCACCCATTCCGCGGGCATCGGCATTTTTGCCGGATTATACCAGAAACACTCCTGCGCGAGATGGAATCCGATTTCCTCCACAAGCGCAACCAGCAACTTGAAATGATAAATAGATCGAGTGGGAACTCCTTTATTGTAGCTACCGCCAATATTCAGCACGAAACTGCCGTCCGGCTTCAGAATTCGCCGAATCTCCCGAGCGAATGGGAGTATCCAATCAATGTATTCGTGTTTGTCCTTGTTTCCATATTCTTTTTTAAAATGGAGCGCGTAGGGGGGGGACGTTAATACCAGCGATACTGATTCATCCGGTATCTGACGCATCAGTTCCAATGAATCACCATGCAGCGCAATGCCTGAACTCGTGCTGTAATACGGCTCGACTCGGATCAACGACCGAACCTCGTCTACGTTGCAGTCATGGAATTGGAATTTGGTTTGGCTTGCCATATGATCCGTACGTCAATGGTATACCTTTAAGTATACCAAACATTGTCCTGAGGAAACACCTTGCAGGATGAGCCCCTCAAACAGATTCGCCGCATTCTTGATGCGTGTACTCCCGACCAACGCCACTCCATCATTCGAATGTTGAGGACGGAATATCGGGCTCATCGAATCGAGCAGGCATGGAACACATCAGCCGAGATTGTTCTCGAAGCGCTCGCCCGATCAAGTGAGTTGACCCAACGAATGTTCAAGGGCATTCTCGCCGAGGCGGCGTTTAAGGTTGAGATTGTCGATAACATGATTGAGTGGCAGGATGTCACGCCATTGGGAACGCATCCGTTCGATTTTGCGATTCGACACGGACAAGAATATGTCACCATACAGGTCAAGCTTCAACGCAAGCAAGCAGGGAAGCCGTTGAACTATCGCCAATCCGGGAGGGGAGGCAAGACGACGACACTTTATGTCGTTGAAACACAGAAGACGCGCGGAGGGACCGATTCAAAGTCCGGTGAGGACACACGGCCTTACCGATTCGGCGAATTTGACATTCTTGCTGTGTCCATGGAACCGTCAACCGCTGACTGGTCGCAGTTTCGTTTTACCGTCGCGAATTGGCTGATCCCTCGTCCGGACAATCCTGAGTTGATTGCTACGCTCCAGCCTGTTTCATTGACAGCAAACGATGATTGGACCGACTCACTTGCCGACGCGATAAAATGGTTGCAATCAGAAGAACGCAAAATCGTGCGAGTGGAATAACACAAGGGTCATTTGCGGCTCGCCAGATACGCGATCACATCACGCAGTTCCTCCGGCTTGAGCACCATCGCCAGCGGCGGCATCGCGGACACCGGGGCGGCCGATCGCGTCTTGATCTTCGTCTTTTCGATCTTGACGATCTTGCCGTCGGCCTGAGCGATCGACACACTCTGCGCATCCTCGCCGCGGAGCGTGCCGGCGATCGTGGCGTCGTCGGTCGTCGTGATGATGACCGTCTCGAAACCCTGCGCGATCTTCGCGCTGGGGTTCATCAGCGATTCGAGGAAGTAGGCGCGGTCGCCGCGGCTGGCCACATGCGACAGGTCCGGCCCCGCCTCGCCGCCTTCGTTGTCGATCTTGTGACATCGCATGCACTCGGCCACGGGATGCGCGGCAAACACCTCGCGTCCCGCCGCCGGGTCGCCGCCTTCGAGCGCGAAGTCCATCATCGCCAGCTTCGGCGATAGCGCGTCGAGCTTCTTGTTCATCGCATCCGTGTGACGCGCTCGGGCGGCTTCGACGACGTCGAGCTTGGCGGCGGGGTCGAGTTTTCCGGCCAGATAATCGTCGAGCCCGCCGAGGATCAGATCGTCGGCGGCGGGGGAGTCGAGTGTGGCGAGAGCCGCGAAAGTCATCTGTTTTTCCGAGGAATTGTCGCCATTGAGCGCTTTCTTGAAGTCGTTGATCGCCGCCCCGGCGTCGTAGGCGAACAGGGCCACCCGGGCCGTGGTGCGCACCTTCGCATTGTCATCCTTCAGTGCCGCCGGCAGGGCGTCGGGCAGCTTGGCGCTCTTGCGCTGGGCCAGCAGCTTGATCGACTCGACGCGCACCGCCGGGGGCTGCGTCGCATCGGCGACGGCCTTGAGCAGCGTGTCGTCATCCATCGGAATGTTGAGTGCCGCCGCCAGCTTCGTCACGCTCGCCTGCAGATCGCCTTTGGCATGCGCGAGCATCGACGGCAGGGCGGTCCGCGCCGCGCCCGTGACGATCGCCGCGTCGCGCTCCTCGATCGGGCGATACGTATTGAGCACCGGATCGTTCGGCGCCGGCTTGGACCATTCCGCCAGCGTGGCGATCGCCAATTCGCGCATCACGTCCGGGCGATTTTCATCGGCGGCGAACTTCGCCACCGCCTCCGCGTTCTCCGCCTTGCCGAGCCAGCGGTTGGCGGCGATCGTGCGCCGCATGAGCGGATTGTTCTTCTTGTCGCAGGACTGATCGATGATCTTCGCCAGGGCCGGCATCGCCGCCGCGACCCCGCGATCGTAAATCGCCCGCGCCGCTTCCGTGACGATCGCCTCATCGTGATCGTGCAGGAACATGGCGAGCCGCGGATCATCGAAGCGGCGCATCGCCAGCAGCATCGCCATCCGCACCGCCGCCGATTCGTCCGAGGCGTACTTACCGATCACTTCGCTGTCGCCGATCCAGACAAGGGCCATGATCCCCGCGTGGCGGAGGAACAGGTCCTTGTTGTCATTGTCGCGGATCATCTTCACGACCGGCTCCAGGGCCGGCTTAAATCGCAGTTTTCCCAGCGAAAGAGCCGCAAAATAGCGCACCCGCAGACTTTCGTCCTCGAGCATTTTCACCAGCGCCGGCCCGGCGGAATCGACATGATTCTCGCCCATGACCTTCGCCGCCTGCGCCCGCACTTCCGCATCGGGATCGCCAAGCAGCGACGCGATGCGCTCCGCCTGACCGATCTGCCCCAGGCCCCAGATGCCATGCAGCCGCGCCAGCTCGTTCTTGCAAGTCGTCGCCACATTCACGAAAAGGTCCGCCGCGTTGCGGTCGGCGAGCGTGAACTGAGCGCGGAGACGGACGCGCATGTCGGGGTATTCGAGCAGCTTGACCAGCGCGTCGCTCGACTGCTTGGCGAAGCCCTCGTCAAAGAGCTTGACGGTCTGCTGAATGATCGGATTCTGGATCGCCTTCTCGTCATGCAGCGTGTAGATGCGGCCCTTGCCGGTGCCGGACCATCCATTGATCCAGTCGGAGATGTACATGCGTCCGTCGTAGCCGAAGTCGACATCGGTGGCGAGAATGTGCCATGCGAACTGATGTTGATCCTCGATCTTGAACCCGGCTCCGTCGCGGTCGAGCTTGAAGCTGCGGATGCCCGACGGACCCGGCGACCCGCGGAAGTCAGCCAGGAAAAAGTGTTCGTTGTATCGATCGCTCAGCCCCACGCCCGGGTAATACACAAAGCCGCTCGGCCCGTCCGCGACATGTGCGATCGGCGGCAGCACCCACGCCGGCTGATCGTCATTGCGCAGGTGCCAGATCTTCTCCTCGTGCCACGGGCCGCGGTTGTATTTGCCGCCCATGTACTGAAAGCTCATCATCCAACCGCTGTCGCCGCCCTCGGCGATGTAGACGATGCGCGACTTGTCGCCGGCATCGGAGTTGTTGTCGCCCGTGAACAGATCGCCGTACTGATCGAAAGCCAGTTCCTGCGGATTGCGCAGGCCGGTGTAGACGACTTCGAGGGCCGAACCATCGAAATTACAGCGGAAAACCGCACCCCGGCCGATGTCCATCGTGTCGTAGAGCCGCTTGCCATTGGGCAGCGGGACGTTGTATCCACGGTCGCCGATGGAGAAGTAGATTTTGCCGTCCGGGCCCATCGCCAGGCCGTGCATGTCGTGACCGAGGAACGACGTGCGGACGCCGAAGCCCTGATGCAGCGATTGGCGGACGTCCGCCTTGTTGTCGCCGGTCGAATCGCGGAGGAGCCAGAGATTGGGGATATCCGCGTAGTAGATATCGCCGTCATGGGCCAGCAGGCCGGCGCCGATGCCTTCGATCGGGCCGTTGAATTTGTCCGCGAAGATCGTCGACGTGTCCGCCTTGCCGTCGTGATCGGTGTCGATCACGAGGCGGATGCGGTCGTCCGCTTCGGTGTACCAACTCATCGGGTGATGCTTGTCCGCCCACTTCTGTTGATACGCCAGGCGTTCCTCGACGGTATGCGTCGCCAGGTCATCGTTGAGCCAGTAGCCCTCATGACGATTGTCCGTGACGCCGTGCTCGAAGCGTTCGGTTTCGCCCACGAACAGCAGGCCGTGTTCGTCGATGCAGAACGTCACGGGGTTCTTGAGCAGCGGTTCGGCGGCCCAGACATTGCAGACAATCCCCGGCTGAAGATCGAAGGCCTTCATCGCCGACTGCGCATCGCCGACCGCTTTGTCGTCGGTCTTCTGATCGGTGAGCACCGCCGGCGCGGCGGCCGAGAGGCAGAGCGACAAACACAGGGCGATCCATTTTCCGGGCATCGGTTGACTCCGTGGCGGGTTCGATGAAAACGAGGGAATTTGAAGGGGCATTATACGGGGCGGGGGGACTTAAGTCCCCCCGCCTGATACGCTCAGCAGCGATGAATCGTTCGGACGAACCCGATGTCCTCGCCCCGACGCGCCGATGGATCGTTCCTCTGGGCGCGGCGACGCCGGCGCTGTGGTTTGAGCTTGTCCGCGCGCTGGGTCCGATCGCCCCGGCGGCGCTGCCGACGGCGATGATGATCACGCTCATGTCGCTCTTGAATCTTCCGGGGCAGATCGACTACCGGCTCCGCCGCCGGCGGCGCGTGCGGGCGACGCCGATCGCGCATCCGCCGCTGATCATTCTGGGCCATTGGCGCAGCGGCACGACGTTCATGCACGAACTGATCGCGCGCGATCCGCGCTTCGCCTTCGTGTCGATGTGGCACGCCCTGTCGCCGACGACGTTCGACTTCGCCCCGTGGCGCCGCCGGCTGTTTGCACGGCTGATTCCCGAGACGCGGCCGATGGACAACATGAGCTTGGGCTTCGATCGCCCCTTTGAAGAAGGCAGCGCGATGGCGACGCTCAGCGCATATTCCAATTATCACTGCTTTCATTTTCCCCGCAGCGCCGACGACGTGTTTCGCCGGGCCGTGATGATGGACGGGCTGAACGACGGCGAGCGAGCGGCGATGACGCGCGCGTACTACGAGTTTGTGCAGGCGGTCTCGCGCGATCAGCAGGGCCGGCCGCTGGTGCTCAAAGACCCGGCGCACACCGCGCGAATCCCCTGGATTTTACAGATGTTTCCGGGTGCGAAGTTCGTGCATCTGATGCGCGATCCGTACACGGTCTACGCCTCCACGCTTCAGATGCGCACGCGCGTCCTGTCGCACCTTTCGCTTCAGTACGCCTCGCGGGCGGATCTTCGCCGACAGGTCATCGAGCAGTACGCCCTGGTCATGCGACGCTATCTCGACACGCGCGCGATGATTCCGGCGGCAAATCTGATCGAATTGCGTTTTGAAGATTTCGAGGCGGACCCGATCGGTTCGGCCCGCCAGATTTACGCGAAGTTCAACTACGCCGACTTCGACGCCGCCCGGCCGCATCTGCAGAGCTATCTCGACGAACAGGCGGATTATCGCAAGAGCGATTACGACCTCGATGATGCGATGCGCCAGGAGCTGCGCGAAAAGTGGGGCTTTGTGTTTGAAGCGTTCGGGTATTGACGCGGAACCCGTTGCGGAGCGCGCCTTCATTCGGGGCCACCCTCACCCCGGCCCTCTCCCGGCGGGAGAGGGAGTCGAGTCATGCCCACTCGTAGCTGCGTTCGACGGCCTGGAGGTACCGCTGGTATCGCCGCTCGCTTTCCGTTTCGTTCATCTGCGGTTCCCACGTCTGATCCGCTCGCCAGTGTTCGCGCAGCTCGGCGAGATCGGCGAAGACGCCGGCACCGAGTCCGGCGGCGTAGGCGGCGCCGAGGCAGGTGGTCTCCGTCACCTGCGGGCGCGTGACGGGCGTGCGGAGGACGTCGGCCTGGAACTGCATGAGCAGGGTGTTGGCGGTCATGCCGCCGTCGACTTTCAGATGGCGCAGTTCGATGTGTCCATCGGCGGTCATGGCGTCGATGACTTCGCGCGTCTGGTAAGCCGTGGCTTCGAGGGCGGCCCGGGCGAGGTGGGCTTTGGTGGTGGCGCGGGTCAGACCGACGATCACGCCGCGGGCGTCAGCACGCCATCGCGGAGCGAACAGGCCGCTGAACGCGGGGACGATGTAGACGTCGCCGGTGTCCTCGACCTGGCGTGCGAGCGATTCGACGTCGGCGGCGGAGGCGATCAAGCCGAGGTTGTCGCGGAGCCATTGAATGAGCGAACCGGTGACGGCGATGGAGCCCTCGAGGGCGTAGACGGGTTTTTCATCGCGGATTTGCCATGCGGGCGTGGTGAGCAGTCCGCGGGACGAGAATATCGGACTTTCGCCGGTGTTGATGAGCAGGAAGCAGCCGGTGCCGTAGGTGTTTTTGGCATCGCCGGGTTGGGTGCAACCCTGCCCGAGCAGGGCGGCGTGCTGGTCGCCGAGGACGCCGGTGATCGGGATCGGATCGCCGAAGAGTTTCGTCACGCCGAAGGCGTCGGCGTGTGCGGAGGGATGAATCGTCGGCAGGATCCCGCGCGGGACGCCGATCGCGCCGAGCAGGGCGTCGTCCCATTCGAGCGTGCGCAGGTTCATCAGACTCGTGCGCGAGGCGTTGGTGATATCGGTGGCGAAGTTCCCCCCGGCCGCGCCGCCGGTCAGGTTCCAGATGAGCCAGCTATCGATGGTCCCGGCGCAAAGCTGGCCCGCCTCGGCGTCGCGCTTCAGGTCGGGATCACGGTCGAGTCGCCATCGAATTTTCGGGCCGGAGAAATACGTGGCGAGCGGCAGGCCGGTGATTGGCGCGTAGCGCTGCGGGCCTTCGCCCTTGGCGAGTTGGTCGCAAAGTTCGCGCGTGCGCGTGTCCTGCCAGACGATGGCCCGGCCGCGCGGTTCGCCGGTGCGCGGGTCCCAGATCACGGTCGTCTCGCGCTGATTGGTGATGCCGATGGCGGCGATTTTTCCCGCGCCCCCAGCCTTGTCAATCGCGGCCCCGGTCACGCGACGCGTCGTCTCCCAAATCTCCTTCGCATCATGCTCCACCCAACCCGGTTGCGGAAAATATTGTCGATGCTCCGCCTGTTCGATCGCCACGACTTTGCCGCGTTGATCGAACACCATGCAGCGCGTGCTGGTCGTGCCCTGATCGATCGCGGCGAGGAGGTCGGTCATGGGTGTAATGATACATTTTTCGACACGAAGACACGAAGGCGCGGAGACACAAAGAAAGGCAGAGTACGAAGTAGGTTCAATGCAGAATCATAAGCAGGCACGGTTGAGGGCGGCTGTGCAGCAGCTTGATTGTGCGACACGCGCGATTTGTTTGACTTTCCCCGCCCCCGCATCTCTGTGCGGTCTTCTTCGTGTCTCCGCGCCTTCGTGTCTTTGTGTCAAAGCAGCGCATCAACTCAAAAGCTGCTCAAGATCCTCGCGGGTCAGGTCACGGAGGATGTTTTCCTGGCCGCCGACGATGGCGTCGGCGAGCTGGCGCTTGCGGTCCTGCAGTTCGATGATGCGCTGCTCGACGGTGTCGGAGCAGACGAGGCGATAGGCCGTCACCGCGCGGGTCTGCCCGATGCGGTGGGCACGGTCGATGGCCTGTGCCTCGACGGCGGGGTTCCACCACGGATCGAGGATGAACACGTACTGGGCCGCGGTGAGATTCAGGCCCAATCCGCCGGCCTTCAAGCTGATCAAAAACAGCGGGCAGGCCGGGTCATGTTGAAATCGATCGACGCGGCGTTTGCGATCGACGGTCTGGCCGTCGAGGTATTCGTACGTGACGTTCAGCTCGTCGAGCCGGCGGCGGACGAGGGCGAGCATCGACGTGAACTGACTGAACACCAGCGCCTTGTGTCCCTCATCGATCAGCTCGGCGAGCTGCTCGATGAGCGCATCGAGCTTGGCGCTCGGTTCATCGCGGCGCTTCTCGTCGATCAGCGCGGGGTGACAGGCCGCTTGACGCAGGCGGAGCAATGCTTCGAGCACGACCATCGTCTGCCCGCCGTTGAGCCCCGCGCCCGCCTTGCCCAGCAGGGCGGCCCGGTAGTAGTCGCGCAGTTCGTTGTACACCTTGCGCTGGGCCGGCTCCATCTCGCAGACGATCGTCTGCTCCGTCTTCTCCGGCAGATCCGTGAGCACCTGCGACTTGGTGCGGCGCAGAATGAACGGGCGCAGGGCGCGACCCGCCTGCTGCGCCGCTTCGAGCTTTGTCGGATCGTTGGCGCTGCCGCGCAAGACCTCGGCGAACTTCGTGCCCGATCCGAGCATGCCGGGATTGAGAAACTCGAAGATCGACCACAGATCGCCCAGATGATTTTCGACGGGCGTGCCGGTCAGCGCGAGGCGATGACGCGCATTGACGGACCGCGCCGCCTTGGCGGACTTGGACAAGGGGTTCTTGATCGCCTGTGCCTCATCGAGAATGACATAGTCGAATTCGATCTTGCGCAGCGCGGTCAGGTCGCGGCGGAGCAAACCGTAGCTTGTCACGATCAGGTCCGTCTCGGCGAGTCGCGGCAGCAGGGCGTCGCGGTCGGCACCGGAGTAGTTGAGGACGGAAAGCGAAGGCGTGAAGCGGTGCGCCTCGTCGATCCAGTTGTAGACGACGGACTTGGGGGCGACGACGATCGTCGGGCGTTTGGGCTCCTTCGCATCGCGCTCCATCGCGCGGCGTTCGACATGGGCCAGCACCTGCACGGTTTTGCCCAGACCCATGTCGTCGGCGAGAATCCCGCCGGCACCGAGCCACGCCAGAAACCGCAGCCAGCCGACGCCTTCGCGCTGATACGGGCGCAGTTCGCCCTTGAACGAATCGGCGGGGGCGGCGGGTTCGATGCCGTCGAAGCTGTGCAGCCGCTCGCGCACCTCGGCGAAGCGGGCGTCGATGTTGATCAGTTCGTCGGGTTCGATGAGACGGTCGAGCATGGCGGCCTGCGCGGGCGAGAAGCGCAGATGATCGCCATCGATCCGCCCCAATGCAGCCAACAGACCGTGCTGGGCAAGCCACTGTTCGGGCAACATGCCCTGCGAGCCGTCGTCGAGCGCGACCATGTTCCGGCCGGCGCGGACCGCCTGAAGAATCTGCGGCAGCGTCACGACCTGTTCGCCGCCGTCGCGCCTTGTGTAGCGCACCCCGCCGTGCAGCTCGAACCAGTCCATGCCGCTGGTGATCGAGAGCGCCGCCGTCGACGGTGCGGAAAGAATCTGCTGATCCGCGCGAATCTGCCAACCCCGTCGCAAGAGTCCCGTCACCACCTCCGGCATCCGCCTGGCCCAAAGCGACCACGCCCCCGCACCCTGCGACGGCTCGGGCTTGAAGCCCATCTCGTACAGCGCATCGATCGCCTGCTGTTCACCGATGCGATCGCGCCGCATCAGCGTCGTGTCATGCGATTCATCGGTGCCGTTCTTCTTCCTGTCCGCTTCGCCCGTGCCGTTGACGAATCGGCCGGGCGCATCGACATCGACGCGCCGCTCTTCGTAGTTGAACCACAAAAGCGCGCCCAGCGATGCGGCCGCGCCATTGGCGCCGCCGCCGGCCCCGAGCACCAGATCGAGCGACGGCGTGAGCACGCCCGGCCGCTCCCATCGCCCGACGCCCGGCGGAAACTGCATCGGCGGAAGCTGCGGCAGGCGATACAGGCGATCGAGAAACGTCTCGATTTCCCCGGCGGGAATGACGATTTTCCCCGCGCTGCCCGCGCCCCATGTCCCGTCGCGCAGATGATCCATCCACACGCCCGCGCCCTGATCGTCGAGCAGGTCCACGCGGTCGTCGATGATGATCACGCCGTCGTCCCCGCCAAGCACGAGCGCGGGCTTGTCGATGGCGAGCGTGTCGGAACCGCGGCGCAGCTCGGCGGTGATCGTCAGGTCGCCGGCATCATCAAGCACGCCGACGAGCCACAACACCCACGGCTCTCCGCCGCCCCATCGCAGCACCTGCGGCGACTCGTCGCCGGCCCGCGTCCCCAGCGGATTGCGCGCGTGCAGATGACAGCGCCCCGTGTCGATCATGCGCTTGAGCATCGAGCGCGCGGCGCCGCGCGGCAGGGTGAACGCCTCGTGCTGAAGCGTCTCGCCCCGCGGCTCGTCAAGGTACTCATCGAGCACCGGCGTCGCGCCCATGAGCAGACTGACGATCTCGCGATCCGCCGGCGAAGCAAGGTGCATCACCGTCGTCGATGAAAGTCGCAGCGGCTTGAGCGTGCCGAGGCCCTGCCGCGTGGGTTGGCGCTGGCGCAGCACGACGACGGGCCGGCCGGCCCGCTGGCTGAGCGTGGCGCTCAGAAGGTAGTACACCATCGACGGCAGCACGGTGACGCCGGCGGTCGCCTCGGCGGGCTCGGCCATGGACTGCCGCAAGAGGGTCAGCCGGTCGAGCCATTCGGGCCCGCCGCGCTCATGGCGCGTCCGCACGCCGTCGCGCTTGCGGGCTTTGGGCAGGCGCGGCGCGCCCGCTTGGTCCAGCGCGGTCGTGTCGTGATCGTCAAGCATCTCCCGCTGACTGACTTCCAGCAGGACCGCCCAGAGATGTTTGCAGTAGTGCCCGCTGGCGAAGTGCTCGCAGGTGCATCGGGCGGTGGCGAAGTCGCCCCCGTCGCCGATCACGACGGTGTAGAGTTCGGAGCCGCGCACCTGAGCGCGCACGGCCTCTCCGCGGCGCGGCTCCAGCAGCTCGACGCGCCCCTCACGCTGATAGGCGCGCCCCCTGTGACGGACATCCGTCCTGAAAAAACTCTTCCACCGACTCGTCAGCGACATCGACAGCTCCGAAAGTGCGAACCGAACCCGCCAGCTTACCGCATTCGCAAGAAAATTGCCATATCCGTACTGCGAAGCGCGCGATTGACGTAAATTCACCGCGGAATCGGGCCGATACTGACCGAGCATGACGGTGTCAGCATGTCGCGTGCTGACGCCTGAAACCTGACCGCTGACCGCTTTGTTTTGGAGAGTCGCCATGAGTCTGGTCAATGATGCGCTTCATCGTGCGCGGGAGCAGGCCCGCAAGTGCCCGCCGGTTTCGATGTCGATGCCTTCGCCCGCCGCCCAGCCGCGCGTCAATCGCCGGACGGCGCCGCTGTTCGCCGTGCTGGCGATCGTCGGCGTGGGAGCGGCGGTCGTGCTGGCGGTCGTGGCGATGTCGACGGACATGATCGGACCGAAAAAGACCCTCGCCGCCGAGCGCCTGCCCGCCGTCTCGCCGGTCGTCGAAATGGGCGAGCCGACTTCGCCGCTCAAGATGCTCGCCCCCGTGCCGGCGGTGACCTTGCCGACGCCCGCGCGTTCCGTAGCCGCCGCGCCGGTCGCTGTGCCGACGCCCGTGTCGAAACCCATTGTCACCGCACCCGTGATCAAGTCCGCGCCGGTTGAACCGGCGCCGCGGGTCGAGTCGGCGCCGATCGTGACCGAAGCGAGCGCGCCCGCCTCGCCCAACATCGCCGTGCCGCAAACCAAGCTCTATCAGGTTCAGACCGGCGACACGCTCTCGTCCATCGCCGGCCGGTTCTATGGCTCCAAAGACCGCTGGCGCGAACTTTTCGAACTCAACCGCGATCGACTCGATGATCCCGATCACCTGTCCGTCCGCACCACGCTGCGCGTCCCCGCTCAGGTTCCCGCCGCCCAGTGAGCCGCCAGCACATCCGGCCGATCCGTCGTGATGCCCCATGCGCCCAGCCGCCGGTAGTAGTCGGCCGTGGCGATGTCGTTGGCGACCCAAACGTGAAATTCATGCACGCCGCGCTCGCGCAGTAAAGCAACGAATGCGTCATTGAAATGATGCGTCTGTGCCGCGGAGCCGAAGCCGGTCGCGCCGACGCGCGCGATGTCGTCGGCGACCTGGTCGGCGGTCGGTGCGCCATTCCTGTAGCCGCGCAATAGATGGGTTCGGGCGGCGGGCAGACGGCGGCGGACTTCGGTGAGCGTGTCGTCGTTGAAGCTGATGATCGTCAGGCGGTCGAGCGACATGGCCCGGCGCATCAGCACATGCACCAGCGGATCAACAATGTGCGGGCCGATTTTCAATTCCGCCACAAGATGCTTGCCCGGCGGGAGCAGGGCGATGACCTCCTCAAGCGTCGGAATGCTCTGCGGCGCACAGCCGGGCGCGAAGCGCGAGCCGACGTCGATGCGGCGAAGCTCCGCCAGGTCCGTGTCGGCGATGATGCGATGCCGGTCGGACACGGCGGCGGTGTCGAAATCGTGGATGCAGACGAGGCGTCCGTCGCGCGTCAGGTGGAAGTCGCCTTCGATGCCGTCGGCGCCCATTGAAAAGGCGAGGGTGAATGCGGCAAAGGTGTTCTGCGGGGCGTCGTGGGACGCGCCGCGGTGGGCGATGATGCGTGGTTTGACCATTGCCGCCTCATGCTCAACCTGCCGCGGCGAGGGGGGTACAATGGTGACCCGCCGCGGCGGACTTCCGGTCGACGCGGCATTGTATTGCATCGCACGAGGCAAGACACGCATGCGCGACGTTCGCTCACTTACCGCCGCTCCGCTCGATGTGCTGATCATCGGCGGGGGCATCGTCGGTGCGGGCGTCGTGCGCGACGCCGCCATGCGCGGGTTATCCGTCGGACTTGTCGAGCAGTACGACTTCGCCTCCGGCACGTCGAGCCGATCGAGTCGGCTGCTGCACGGCGGGCTGCGCTATCTGGCGCAGGGGCGCATCGGACTCGTGCGCGAAGCGGCGCGCGAGAAGCGGATCGTCCACCATATCGCCCCGCACCTGGCGCCTCCGCTGGCGTTCATCTTTCCGACGCGGCGCGGGACGCCGTGGCGAAAGTCCAAGCTCTGGCTCGGCGTGAAAGTGTACGACTGGCTCGGCGGGCGCAACTTTGAAAAGTCGCGCGCCCTTGATGTCAGCGCCACGCTCGACCTGCTCCCCGGGCTCGACACGCGCAATCTGACCGGTTCCGTGCGATACTTCGATGCGCAGACGCACGATGCGCGACTCGTCATCGATTCGCTCCGATCCGCCGCCAAACACGGCGGGATCGTCACTAACTACATCAAGCTTGTCGATGCGCAGCGCGAAGAGGACCTCTGGCGATGCACGCTCGAAGACCGCATCGCCGGCGATCGCCTCGACGTCAAGGCCCGCTGCATCGTCAATGCGGCCGGGCCGTGGTCCGACCGGCTCCCGCATTCGCACACGCGCCTGCGCCTCACCAAAGGCGCGCATCTGGTGATCGATCGCGAACGCCTGCCGATTCCCGATGCGGTCGTCATGACGCAGGCGTCGCGCATTTTGTTCGCGATACCGTGGGGCCAGCGCGTGATCCTCGGCACGACCGACACCGACTACGAAGGCCCGCCCGAAGCGCCGGTCTGCGATGAGGCGGATCGGGCGTACATTCTTGACGTGGTCAACACGCACTTTCCCGAAGCGCGCATCGGGGCGGAGGATGTGATCAGTACATGGGCGGGTCTGCGGCCGCTGGTGTGGAACAGGAAGGGCCGGCCGTCGGAGCTGTCGCGCTCGCATGAAATCAAGATGAGCGAGCCGGGCTGGATCGACGTGACCGGCGGCAAGCTCACGACGTATCGACTCATGGCCGAGCAGACGGTCGACCTGATCGCCCGGCGCATGGGTCGGAAGCTGCGCATCTGTCGCACGGCCGCGGAGCCGCTGCTGGAAACGGGCGAAGTCGAAGGCGTCAGCGGCGTTGTTCCGCCGGCGGTCCAGCGCGCGGTGGTGGAGCATGCGGTCGAGCGCGAGTGGGCGGTGAACCTCGATGACGTGATGACGCGGCGAACCGGTTGGCGTCACTATCACGCGGATCACGCTTCGATCGCCCGGCAGGCGGCCGACTGGATGGCGCAGGCGCTGTCGTGGGATGCCCGCCGGCGAAGCGCCGAAGTCGCGCGCTACCTGGCGGCGGCGGCCGAAGGCGTGTGAGTTGAGTTGAGACAGATTGAACCGCCGAGACGCCAAGAGCACCGAGAAGAACATCGAACCACAAATCCCTTCGACGGGTTTCCTCGGCGCTCTCGGTGTCTCGGCGGTTCACTTCCGTCTTCTTTATACGCATTTTGCTCATCAACTGATATGTCTACAATGCGGACGGAGGCCCGCTGAAATGCCGACATTTCGCCGCATTTATGCGTTCATTCTCGCTGCTTTGCCCCTGACCTCGATGGCCCGCGCCGAACCTACGCAGCACGACATCGTCATCTACGGCGCCACGCCCAGCGGGATCATCGCCGCCGTCGCCGCCGCGCGCGACGGGCGCTCCGTCCTCGTCCTTGAACCCACCGATCACATCGGCGGCATGACGACCGGCGGACTGTCCAGCACCGACATCGGCAACCCGATCGTCATCGGCGGGCTCGCCCATGAATTCTTCCAACGCGCGGCGGCAAGCTATCACGACCCTGAGCGCCTCAAAGGTCGCGCGATCTTCTACTCCGAGCCGCATGTCGCGATGGCGGCGTTCAAGGACATGCTCGATGAAGCGCATGTCGAAGTGCGCACGCATCAGCGACTCGACCGCGCGACCATGCACGACCACCGCCTCACCGCCGTAATGATGCTCGATGGCTCCGAACATGCGGCGCGTATGTTCATCGACGCGAGCTACGAAGGCGACCTGATGGCGAAGGCGAACGTGTCCTATATCGTCGGCCGGGAATCGAGCGAGCAATACGGCGAACCGCTGGCGGGGTTTCACCCGGCGGAGCTGCGCCCGCGGACCGTCGAGGAAATGGCGCTCGACGATCCGGACGTCGCGTCGGATGCGACGGTCAAGGCGATGCATTACGTGCACGGCACGCCGACGAAGATTTCGCCGTATGACGAAGATGGGAAACTGCTGCCGGGGATCAACGGCGGGGCATGGCCGGCGATCGGATCGGCGGATCGGAAGATCATGGGCTACAACTTCCGCGTGATCGTGACGCGCGCGCCGGGCAATCGTCTGCCCTGGCCCAAACCGGCGCATTACGATGTGAAGCAATACGAACTTCTGCGGCGGGTCATCGCGGCGTATCCGGGCATCCGTTTCTCCAAGCTCGTGCATCTGGCGCCGATCCCCAACGGGAAATTCGACGCCAACAACATCGGCATGATCGTCGGCACGAATCTCATCGGCGAAAACTACGGCTATCCCGACGGCGACTGGGCGATGCGCGATCGGATCTGGCAGGCGCATGTCGACTACGTGCAGGGGGTTTTCTGGTTCCTCGCGCATGATGAGCGTCTGCCCGCCGACCTGCGCGACGAGGCCAATCAGTGGGGCCTGTGCAAGGACGAGTTCATCGACAACGATCACTGGCCCTACGCCCTGTACATCCGCGTGGCCCGCCGCATGATCGGCGACTATGTCATGACGCAGACGGATGTGCAGAAGCAGCTCACGAAGAGCGATGCGATCGGCATGGGCTCGTTCATCTGCGACTCGCATGCGGTTCAGCGGCTTATTCATCCCGA
The DNA here is from genome assembly GCA_016125255.1 of Planctomycetota bacterium. Classification (NCBI taxonomy): domain Bacteria; kingdom Pseudomonadati; phylum Planctomycetota; species Planctomycetota bacterium. The sequence goes on from WGMD01000024.1 coordinate 31,129, forward strand.
CGGGTACGTCATCGACGAAGGCAACTTCGATGTGCCGACGCGGCCGTACGAAATTGCGTATCGCTCTCTGACGCCCCGGAAGGGGGAGTGCGACAATCTGCTGGTGTCGGTGTGCATGTCGGCGTCGTATGTGGCGTACGGATCGATTCGGATGGAGCCGCAGTACATGATCATGGGTCACGCGGCGGGGCTCGCCGCTTCGCAGGCGATCGCGCGCGACACCGCTGCGCAGGACATCGACATCGCGGCGTTACAGGCGAAGCTGCGGGCGCAGAAACAGATCGTCACGCTTGCCGACGCGCCGGGGGCGGCGGCGCTGCTCATCCCGCTGAGCGGCGGGCTCATCGTCGACGACGGCGATGCGGCGCTCGTCGGCGACTGGCAGGGCAGTTCCTTCGCCCGCGGGTACCAGGGCGGATACCTGCACGACCGCGACGCGAGCAAGGGACATCTGTCCGCGACATACACGTTCGCCATCGACCGGGCGGGCGAATACGAGGCGCGCTTCGTGTATGTGCCGTACCCGAACCGGGCGACGAATGTGCCGATCACGATCGAATCGGCGGACGGCACGAAGATGGTGAAGATCAACGAGCGCGAGAAGCCGCCGATCGATGGCGCGGCCGTGTCGCTCGGCCGGTTCCATTTCGCACCCGGCAAGCCGGCGATCATCACCATCCGCAATGACCATACGGACGGCTACGTCGCGGTCGATGCGGTGCAGCTTCTGCCGGTCGAATGAGATTTATCATTATCGCAAACCTCTTTAAATTAACGCTTTATATCACCATCGCGGGGTTCGCGTGAAATGATGGACCCCGACCGGTTCAGTTCATAGGGATGACCGCCCGCTTGATCGGTTGAGGACCGCCCATCATGGACACGCCATCGCCTGATCATCTGCGCGCCCGGCAGTTCACCCGACTCTGGGTCGGGGCCCAGCCGGTCGTGGCGGCGTACGTGTTCGCGGCGGTGCGTCAGCGGGCGGACGCGGAGGACGTGCTTCAGACCGTCGCCGAGGCGGCGCTGGAGGATTTCGACAAGTATGACCCGGCCGCTTCGTTCACCGGCTGGGCGCTGGGCATCGCGCGCTACCGCGTGCTCAATCATCACCGCAATCACAAGCGCGATCGCCATGTCTTTTGCGAACACACGCTCGACCTGCTCGCCGCGTCGCATCAGGCGGCCGAACCGCTGGCCGAGTCGCACCGGCAGGCGCTGGCGCAGTGCCTCAAGTCGATTCCCCGCCGGCAGCACGCCATGCTGATGCAGCGTTATCGCGACGATCAGTCGATGGCGCAGATCGGCGAGCGGCGGGGGATGAGCGCCAATGCGGTGGCGATCGGGCTGCATCGCATTCGTCAGGCGCTGGCGCAGTGCATCCGGGCGAAACTCCAAAGCGAGGCGCGCCATGGATGACGCAATGCGCCTCATCGATGCCTACTTCGACGAACTGATCGACGATGCGGACATGGCGCAGCTCGAGGCGCTTGTGGCGAGCGATGCGGCGGCGCGCGATGCGTTCACGCAGCGTTCGCTGATGCACCGGCAGATGCTCGAAACATGCAAGGTCGACGACTTCGCCGACGCCCGGCCGATCGTGATGCGGGCGCGGCGTCGGTATGGGCTTGCCGCCGCGGCGTTGATCGCGCTGACGATCGGCGTGCTGACGTACCTGACATTCACCCCGAAATCCGACCGCGACAATCCCCCGTCATCCTCCGCAGCCGTCGCGCTGCTTTCCGACAAGTCCGCCGATGCGGCGTTCGCGCAGGGCGAGTGGGCCTTGTGTGATGAGCTGATCGCCGGGCCGGTGATGTTGACGCGAGGCACGGCCCAGGTGGCGTTCAAATCCGGCGCCGTGGTCGATCTGGCGGGACCATGCATGTTTGATGCACTCTCGCCGGAGATCGGGTCGCTGCGGCGCGGCCAGCTTGAAGCATTCGTGCCGCAGCCCGCGCACGGGTTCACCATTCATGTGCCCGGCGGGTCGCGCATCGTCGACCTGGGCACGCGCTTTTTCGCCGAGGTCGACAAGCACGATCGCACCTTCGTCTGCGTCACGCAGGGCCGCGTCCGCGGCGTCGATGCGGCGGCGGCTCAGTCGGAACTGACCGCCGGGCAGGGATTGCGTTTCGTCGACGGCAAACTGGTGCATGACGCGTCGACGGATCGTTATGCGAGCTTCTGGCTCGTGCGCCATCGACTGCGGGCCGACGCGGCGATGGTGCGCTGGCTCGACTTCAACGACGCGGACGACCCGGCGGCGGGGCGATTCGAATACGACGGCGCGAAGCGCTTCGACGGGGCCCGCGACTCGATCACGCTGGACCTGCCCGAGCCGATGCGCCAGTGCACCGTGCTGGCGCTGGTGAAACTCGACGCGGTCGGCTCGGCCGATCATCCGATCCGCGCGATCATGGATGCCGATCGCTTCGGCCCCGATGCGGGGTTCCACTGGCAGATCAGCACGGCCAATTACATCGATGCACAGGGCGCCCGGACCGATGACCACATCGTCAATGCGATGATCGGGCGATGGGTCTGGCTCGCCGTGGTGGACGATCACATGACCGGCTCGCGGCGGATTTACGCCGACGGGATTCGGATCGGCGTCGGCGCGTGCCCCAAGGATCGGACGACCGTGCTCGGGACGGTGCGCGTGGGCGACTGGTCCGGCGGGGCGCGCCCGTTGATGGGGGCGATGGACGAATTTGCCGTGCTTTCACGGGTTTTGTCGGAGGACGAGATCAAAGACCTGGCGACGGCCGGGCGCGTGTCCGAGGAGCCATGAGACCGACGCTGCGTGCGTCACAAGGAGCGATTGCGATGAAGAATCGATTTAAGCAATGGATGATGGCGGGACTGATCGGAACGCTGGGCGCGACGGCGGCGCATGCGTCGCTCGTCGTGGGCGACTACACGAACATCACCAGCGGAACCTTCGCCGTCTCGAACACGGACCTCCTTCAGACAAACCTGTCCAGCGCGAGCGGCGAAGCCGACGCCGGGGCACGCAACGGCAACTTCCCCGCCAATGTCAGCATCATGGAGGCCTCCGCCGCCAACCCCGCCACGCAATGGGCGCTCGGCTCGACCGTGACATACCTGCTCAACAGCAAGTGGAGCATCGGGCAGATCAACGCCTACACGCAGTGGGACGCCTCGCGCGCCGAGCAGGGCTACACGCTCCAGGTCACCACCAATGGCGGCTCGACCTGGACGACGATCGGCACCGTCAGCACGCCCGACGTCACCGGCGGCAACTCCGCCTCGCGCACCAGCACCTACGACACCACCGGCGCTCCCGTCGCGATTGGCGTCAACGGCGTCCGCTTCGCCAACATCACCAGCGCCGACGCGCTCGCCGACGTGTATCGCGAGTTCGACGTCATCGCGTCGAACCTTCAGGTCGGCCAGGCGCAGTTCAACGCCGGCAACGTCGCGCCTTCGCCGATCGTCGCCGTGAGCAATGACCTGCTTCAGACGAGTCTCGCATCGGTGACGGGCGAAAACGCCGCGTCGCTCGTGCGCAACGGCACCACCGGCACCAGTGCCGAGAACACCGCCGGCGTCAATCCCGCCATCGTGTGGGGACAGACGACGACGACCTACAACCTCGACGTTTCGACGAACCTATGGGGTTACGACATCACCGACATCAATGTCTTTTCCGGCTGGACCGACTCCCGCGCGGGGCAGAGCTACGAAATCTGGTACTCGACGATCTTTTCCGCATCGTTCATCAAACTCGGCGCGGTGAGCGAACTGGTGTCCAACGGCTCGCTCCTGACGCGGACGCACAATCTCGACGGCACCGCGTTCCTCTCGCACATCGATGCGATCCGCTTCGTGCAGGTCAACAACGGCAACGCGGGGACAGGCACCGTGTTCCGCGAATTCGATGTGATCGGCGTCGCCTCGGTGCCGGCGCCGATGGCGCTGCCCGCCGGGCTCGCGATGCTCGGACTTGTCATGGGGTTGCGACGCAAATGAAGACGGAACAGGTCCATTGCGCAGCGCGTTTTGCGGCGGGGCTGGCCCCGCGCGGTGCGCTCGTGAACTTGAGGCGGGGTGACTTAAGTCACCCCGCCGCGCCGTGGGCGCGACACGGGTTCACGTTGATCGAACTGATGGTGGTCATTTCGATCATCGCGGTTCTGATCGCCATACTGTTGCCGTCGCTCAACAAGGCGCGCGACCGCGCCCGGCTGGTCGTGTGTACCTCCAACGAGCGGCAACTGGCGGCGGCGTGGCTGATGTACGCGATGGATCACCACGGCCTGCTCGTTCAGCCGTCCAACAACACCAGCGAACACTGGATCGATCGCCCGTCCAATCACGGCGGCGACGTGGAGGCGGGCATCCGGGCCGGGGCGTTTTACCGGATCGGATACATTCAGACGCTCGGCGTCTATCACTGCCCCGCCGACCGAAGCGGATACCTCACACCCAGCTATTCGATCTCCGTCGCGCTGGGCTACAACGCGGCGAGCTACGGCGGGGTCACCATCCGCAAAACGCTGGGGGAGATCGCCCGAGCGGCGGATACGCTTGTGAGCATCGAAGAATACGACCCGCGCGGCGACGGATCGGCGGGGGCGTGGGTCTGTTTGCAGGCCCCGTATACGTGTTACGTCAACGCCGACTGGTTCGCGCGATGGCACGACGATGCGTACACGCTCTCCTTCGCCGACGGTCACGCCGGCTACCAGATGATGCTCAACCCCGGCAGCGCCTCGCTGGGCAAACTCGGCGACGTGGTCCCCGCGTCCAACGAAGACTGGCAGTGGCTCTGGGCGCACTACAAGACCTGGTGAGGCGAAGCGGGTCCGACGCACGGACGCGCATCAGCGATGAAGCCGATGTCGCGTGCGCCGCGTCGCTGCCATGACGATCAAGGCGCTCATGACGCCCGCCGTCGCCGGTTCGGGAATCAACGCGAGGAATCCGCGGATTTCGCCGCCGGGGATGACCGTCGTGTGCAGATCAATGTAGGCGGTGCCCGCGTTGAGACTGGCGAGAAGCGCGGCGGTGGCGCCGACGGCGGTATTGCCGTTGTCGGTGACGAACGAGGGGTTGAACGAACTTGTCATCGTCAAGTCGAAAGTGTGGTCGTAGTTGCCGCTGGTGACGCCGAGGGGGAACCCGGTGAACGTCGGCGTGGTGGTGATGACGCCGGCGGTGCCGGTGCTGGCGTTGGCGGTCGGACCATGAATATGCGCGGCGGTCGTCGTGCCGATCAGATCGCTGAAATTCATTTGCACGCGGAGCGTCACGGCGACATCGTCGTAGGTCACGATGGCGAAGCCGGTGCCGGGGGAGGCATTGGGCGGGAATTCGGAGGGACCGTCGAGAAAGGCCTGATACGTGAACATCGCCGCCGACGCCGACGGACTGACGCACCCAAGCAGCGCAAGCAATGCCAGCGCCGCCGCCGAATGGAATCGCGACATACACATCTCCTTCCGAAAATGTCACAACCGACCCGCGCACCTTGCGCGCCGAGGGACTGCGCCGAACGACGGCGCAATCTGGCTGGACATGGGTGCAATTCATATGCCGCGAGGCGGCCGGCCGGTAAGCGGATCGCTTCGGATGCGACGCAACTGTCGCAGGGCGGGATGGATGGCGAATTATCCACCGATGTCGTCCCGGCAGACGGAACGCATGCATGATGTGCTTAAATGGCGCCCCGCCGGATTCGGCGGTGGGTGAACGACTGCCGGAATGGATCAATCGTGATGCGCATCGCGCAGGTAGCTTAAAGCGATGCCGCGCAGGCGGCGGCGCTGGGCGGGTTCCAGATCGCGGAAGCTCTTGATGACGCCCCGGCAATTGGCCGCCCCGCAGGTGCAAGGAATGGTCCAGCCGGGCTCGTTGATCGTCGTGCTGTAGTCGAAGAAGAGTTCTTCGCCGTCGTGAATGTCGCGGAGGGCGATGAGCGTCAGTGAACCATTGACGAACCCGACGTTGGGTTCGCAGCAGTGATTCATGTAGTCGTCGGCGGTGGGCTTGTCGACGTTTTCAACGAGAAACGTGTCGGGGCCGACTTGTAGCGCGCGGGCGTCGGGATCGAGCGCCTCGCGGTGCGTTTCGATGCCGCCGCAGGTGATGACGGGCGTGCCGGCGGGGACGAACCCGCGGACGTAGGCGCCCCGGCCGTGCACGGGCGAATGACCGATGACCACCTCGAACGTCGCATCCGTTTGTGCCATGATCGATAGACCTTCCGCAGCGTCGTGTCAGCGAGCGCCCATCACCTCACAAGCCCCGGCCGCGCCGGCGACCCGTGCTGCGGTGTAGTCTATCGCTCGATCCCGCCTCCAGACAAACGCCCCGCCCGTACTCGTGCGGCATCAACCGGCTCAACGCGGCAGGAGATACCCGTATTCCGTCCATTCGGGGTGGCAATTGCTGAAATAAATCTTCACGAGCCGACCGTCCGCCATCTGCAGATCGTTCACAAGCCGCACCGCCCCGTCGGTCAGCAGGAAATTGCGGTCGATTCGCCCCCGGGTGCTGTCGTTGTTGTAGGGCGTGCCGTACCAGAGGGCGTAGTGCGTCGGCACATCCGAATAGTTCTCGCCGTCGGGGTCTTCGATGGCGTTATGGTTGTACCGCCGGCTGACGTTCAACACTTCCCAATCCATATCCGCCAGCAGCACGCTGAACTGCCGACCGTTGTAACGGGCGGGCGGATCATTGAGCCGGGCGGTCGCGCTGGTCGGATCGGTCCGCAGAAGTCGGGAGCCGAAGTACATCTCGTAGCTGCCGTGCACATCGCGGGCGTTGGTCACGTCGAGCCGATCGATCTGCTCGGACGTGCCGGGCGCGCCGGGACAATGGAACTGGCTCATCGCGATGTAGGGTCGAAGCCGCGGACGGTCGTCCCATGTCCCCAGCGGAGGATAGTCGTACCGCAGCTTCGTCCGCTTGGGATTGGGCGAGTCCATCTCGACGGTCAGATACGGATAATTCCCGAACGCGTCCCCGGCGTAGCAGACCAGGCCGACGTGAATCTGATGCATGTTCGCGCCGCACTGCGTCAGCATCGCCAGATGCCTGGCCCGCCACAGGCTCGGCAGGAGAATCGCCGCGAGCACCGCGATGATCGCAATCACCACAAGCAGCTCGATGATCGTAAATGCACAGCGGCGCATGATCGGGTTCCGTAACGCCCGGGGACGCACGTCCCCGGGTTCCATTGCAAATCAGCGGCGGCGACGAATCAGCATCACGCCCAGCAGGGCGAATCCCGCTTCAATCGCGGCGGGTGCGGGCACGACCACCGCATGCAGCGCGAAGTTGTAGGTCGTCGCGGTGGCATCGTTGGTGGTAAACGACACGTCCCCGGCGTAGATGCCCGCGACGGCGGTGTTGACGCCGACGATGAACGTCGTCGACTCGCCCGGCGCCAGCGTCGTCAGGCCGAAGCCGGCGTTGAGCGTGAACCCGGTCGGCAGGGAGAGGGAGCCGAGCGTGAGATTCGCGGCGCCGTCGTTGCGGACATTGAAAGTATGGGCGATGACATCCCCGACATTCAGCGTGCCGAAGTCGGAGCCGTCGGTGAGGGAGGCGGAATTGTCGCCGTCGGCGATCGAAGTCAGCGGCGACCCGCCGCGCACGAGGATCTGGGCCGCGGCGTCGATGGTCTGCACGAGGACGTTGTCGATGTTGAAGTCGCCGCCGGTGGCGGAGCCGGCGGTGTTGTTGTAAAACGAAATGCGGGAAAAAGTGGTCAACTCGGACTGAAACGTCAGGTTCGCATACCCGTTGTTCAGTGCGCCCGTCGTGTCGGAGATGAACAAGGCCCACTTGTCGGGACTGCTGGAGGCGGGTTGCACCAGCAGTCGGAAGTGGTACCACGTACCGGAGGAAAGAGGACTGTCGGACAGGTTGTTGAAGCCGGAGCTGCTACGCCATTGGGCAAAGCTGGTGCCGGCGGTGGTCAGGTGCATCTTCATCCCGTTGTTCGTCACGCCATCGGTGAGCTGAAAGGCGGGATTGGTGTTCGTGGCGTCGTAGAGGTAGTCGAACTCGATGCTCAGCACCTTGGATAGATCGCCGCCGGTGAGCGTGAAGTTGCGCTGAAGCGCGGGCGCGGTGCTGGTCGAGGCGTCGACGATGTTGGCGGACTGGCCGCTGACGTGATTGGTGAAGGCGGATTCGCGTGCCTCGGCGAGGATCGTCGCGCCGGAGCCGGTGCCCGCAAGGGTCCACCCGCTGATGCCGCTGTCGAAGTTGTCGCTGACGATGATCGTGGCGTGCAGCGTCGGAGCGAGCAGGAGCACCGCGATCAGGCAGCACAGGGCGGAACATTGCGGGCGGATCGGTTGGAATCGTCGCATGGGCGTTCTCTCCTTCAAGAGGGCAAAGGTGGACAGGGGGCTTTGTCGGTCTGCATCGAAGTTCATGGTCTGACCTTCTCATTCGAGGGCGTCGGGGTCGAAGCGGTATCGGCGGCGACAAGGACGCGAAGCTGATCCGTCGAGGCGGCGACGGAGAAAAGGCGGAGCGTCAACGTGCGGCGATCGGCGGAGATTTTCACCTGATCGCTGTCCAGCTCGCACCCGCGGTTCTTGGCGTCGACATACTCGACGCTGGGCAGCCCCAGCACCGCGTCCGTCGCCGCCAGACTTTCCTCCTGACAAAGAATGCCGACGATCGGCGCATCGAAATGCAGCGTCGAAGCAAGCGCGACGTCCGTCGTCGTCGCCTTGTACACGAGATAACTGCGGACATGCGTGCCCGCGGGCAGTTTGGCGTTCGCCGGCAGATCGACCGGCAGCGGACGTGTCAGCGTTACGTCGGCGCGTTCGGGAATGACAAGAATGTGCTCATCGTCGACAAGATTTGAAGCCGTGATGCGGGCGGGCAGATGATCGAGCACGCGCGATTTGTTGTCGGTCCTCGGCAGCGGGGCGGCGAAGGGTTCGAAAGTGACCCGGCCCGCCGCGACATGCGCCATCCCGCCCGCTTCCAGTTCGATCGACCCATCGGCGCTGACGACGCGCACGCGTCCCTGCCGCACGATGACGTCCGCCGCGCCGGTTTCGGACACCTGCGCGTCGAAGCGCGTGCCCAGATCGACGAGGCGCACCCCGCCGGGCAGGTCGACCGTGAATCCCCGCGCCTCCGCTCGCACGAAGGCCGAGAGCGATCCGCGCAACAGGGCCGCATGATTGACGTCGATGACGTTCAGCTCGCACGGCCCGGTCAGATCGACCACCGCGCCGCTCATGAACATGATCTGCGCCGACCCCGACCGCAGACTCACATCGCCCGCACCGATCGCCCCGCCAAGCGCCGGCTCCACCATCGTCGATGCGAACGTCGCCTCCTTCGCATCCGTCAACATCGCCAGCGACCTCGCGGGCTTTTCGTTCGTCACACGCACCGGCACGACGCGCATCGCCAAATGCAATCCGACGGCGATGACAATCACCGCGGCGACGGCGAGCCACGCTGCGGCCTGCCGCCGGAATGTCGAAGTTCGAGGCGCCGGTGGCGCGAAAGAGCAAGTCCCCCGCGCGGTGCGGTCGTCGGACATGATCTCCGTCAGCAGGACGCACATGCGGCTCAGCGCCAGCACGTTTCCCCGGGCCGTCGCATCATCGCGCAACCGCTCGCTCAGCGCCGCCGCCGCCTCGGCCCCGCCCTCGCCTTCCAGATAGCGGCACGCCAGTTCGTCGAGCGGAATGTCATGGATGGACTCACGCACCGGTCGCCTCGCCTCCCAGTCGCGCCCGCACGCAGTCGGCGAGCTTGCGATAGATGCGCGACATCGTGACGTAGAGACTCTTGGCCGGTCGATCGAGCTTCCGCGCCAGGTCCAGCCCGCTGATCCGATCGCGGTAGCGCCATTCGAGCATCTGACGCGCCTGCGGATTGAGCTGGTTCAGACAATGGCGCAGTGCTTCCAGTTCGTCCGCGTGATCGGCCGGCGTCCGGGCCGACTCGGCCTCGAGCAGGTCCAGCACATCGCTGTGCAGCGTGATCGCCTGACGCCCGAGGCGGCGAAGCGCATCGATCGCCGCATGCCGTCCCGCCACCGAGGCCCACCGGTACACATTCTCCTCCGCCTCGAACACCTCGTCGCTCTTGACGAGTTTGAGCATCAGGTCCTGGTAGATGTCCTCGGCACAGTGCATGTCGCGCGTCTGAAGGTACAGCTGCGCCAGCAGTTGCCCACGCCGACTCAGCAGCACGCGAATTGTCTGATCGCGATCCAGCGCCATGCGATACGTCTCTCCAACAATGCCTTGACGTACCAGCGGCGGGAAGGTTAACGCCGGCGACGCATTCGGGCAATAAAAAAGCGGCCGGAGGTGCGTCCGGCCGCGGGGAGACGAGCAACGATGTCACGAACATCAGCCGAACAGTTCCGTCACGGCATGGGCCTTGACCAGTTCGCGGGGCTGGTTCAGGTGGTTGTAGACGATCGTGTCGGGATCGATGCCGAAGGCGTGATAGATCGTGGCGAGCAGCTCGGCGGGGTGGACGGGGTCGGTCTTGGGGGCGGAGCCCGTCGCGTCGGATTCGCCATGCACGTACCCCCGCTTGATCCCCGCCCCGGCGATCATCGCGGTGTAACAGTACGGCCAGTGATCGCGGCCGTCGGCGGAGTTGTTGTTCCCGCTCGTGGACAAACCCTTCTGAGGCGACCGGCCGAACTCCCCGACGGCGACGACCAGCGTCTCGCTCAACAGGCCCCGCTGGTCGAGGTCGATGAGCAGACCCGACAAACCCTTGTCGAACATCGGGCCCGACTGGTTCTTCATCCGCGCCGTCAGCGCGGTGTGCTGGTCCCACGAATGATTGTCCGAGTTCGCCACCTTCGGCCAGATCACCTCGACGACGCGCGTCCCCGCCTCGACAAGCCGACGGGCCAGCAGGCAGCTCTGCCCGAACGTGTTGCGACCATACAGATCGCGCACGGCGTCCGGCTCGCGCTCGATCTCGAACGCCTCGCGCGCCTTCTGCGAGATGATCAGCTCCAGCGCCCGATCGTAATGCTCATTGATCTTCTGATCCGCCACCGCCTTCTCAATGTCCGGCATCGTCGCGGTCAAGGCATCGCGCAGTTTCGCCCGGCGCTCCAGACGCTGTGCGAACACTTCCGGACGCAGCTTCAGATCGTCAACCTTGATGTTGTCGATCTTGTTCATGTCCATGTCGTCCCCGGCCGGGTAGACGGTGTACGGATCGAACGCCTTGCCGAGGAAACCCGCCGTCCCGCCCTTGCCGACGACGTTCGATTCCTGCAGCGGGCGCGGCAGCATCACGAACGGCAGCATCGGCTGATCCGTCGGCCGCAGACGCACGACGTTCGACCCGAAATTCGGAAAGTCCTTCGGGCTCGGCGGCTCAAGCTGACCCGACGGCGAGACCTTGTCGGTCATGTACCCGGTCATCATCTGATAGATCGCCGCCGTGTGATTAAACAGCCCGTTGGGCGTGTAGCTCATCGAACGGATCAGCGTCGTCTTGTCGACGACCTTGGCGAGATTGGGCAGAATCTCCGTGAAATGCACGCCTTTGAGCGCGGTCGGAATCGTGTCGAACGCCGAGCGGACATTGTCCGGCACATCCTTCTTCGGGTCCCACAAATCCAAATGCGACGGCCCGCCCTGCAAATACACGAGAATGATGCTCTTGGCCCGGCCCCACCCCGGCCCGCCCCCGCGGCTCGCTTCCTTGGCCCATGCCTGAAACTGAAACAGCGACCCGAGCGAGAAGCCGAGCATCCCCGCCCCGCCGATGCGCATGAGGTCGCGACGGGTCGGGCGAAGATGACGATCGCAAAGGTCCTTGCCGCTGTGTCCGGGGATGATGAACATGGTCGATGCTCCAATCGCCGCGCTCGTCGGCGCGTGTGCTGCGTCAATGGTTGAAAAGGAACGCCGGGCTGTTGATCAACGCCCACGCCAGATCCTGCGCGACCGTCAGCCGCTGATGGTCCGCCTGTTCCTTGGAATACTTGAAGTCCGACCGCGCGGCGAGTAGCGACGGGTCGAGCTTGATCGGCTCCTGCGCCTTGCCGACCGCCGCGGTGAGCTTCTTGTAGGGCTCATCCTGCCCGCGATAGAAGTCGACGAGCTGCTTGACCTGCTCAGGCGTGCGTTTGCCCGCCTCGATCGCCAGAATCGGCGCGATCTTTTCCGGCGGACCGGCATGGAAGGGCTTGGCGTCCGTCGTCACCGACAGGCGGAACTTGCCCACCTGATGATCGTTGCCCTGGTAATTCTGAATCAGGCGGAACTTGAGCTTCGCCGCGTCGAGCGGGTCCTTCAATTCGAACGTCGCCGTGCGGTTCTCGCCGGTCTTCGGATGCGTCGCCCATCCGTTGTTCGCCATCGCCTTGGCGTTCCCGTCGATCGCCGTCTTGATGTCGTACCCATCCTGGCTGAAATCCGCCTGGGCGTTTTCGAGCTTGACCTTCTTGAACTTGTCCGCCGCGTCGGCGGGTGATCCGGGGGCTGCGAAAACCTCAAACTCCGTCAGCACGAAGTTGCCGTTGCCGGGGGCCCGGCCGGGGCCTTTGCTGGGCAGGCGATCGTCCGTGAGCATTTCAAGCCGCACGCCCGTGATGCCCTTGAGCCCCGTCGCCGCGATGACGTCGTACACATCCTTCTGGTTCGGCCCGGAAGCGAAGATCGCCTTGTCGCCTTCGACGCTCAGCACGGTTCCCTTCTCCGCCTTCGCCGACTCGGGCTCGATGATCTGCCACTTCGTCGCGCCCTGCCCGGATTCCCACTTGGCGATCCGATCCGATTCCGACTTCTGATATTCCTCCAGCGCCGCCTTCGCCGCGGCGATCTGTTTCGCCCGCTCGTCCTCCCGCCTGGCGATGTCCGGCGCGAACTTCTTTTCGAGGGCGTCCAGCTCGGCCGCGATCTTCGCATGGTCCGCGCTGATCCCGCCGATTTCGCCCAGCGTCGCGGCGACTTCCGCGTCCGTCGCCGGGCGATTGAGGATGCGCATGAACAGATCGTTCACCAGCTTCCGATCGTCCGGCTCCGCCGCGACAAGCTTGGCGATCGCATTGTTCGAATCCGCGATCGCATCCGCCACCGTCGGCCCGCTGACGAGCGCCATCACCGGCCCAAGCTGCAATCCGCTCGTCCGCTCGCATTCGCAGGCGCTCTCGCGGGCCGGTCGACCGAACGTATTGAGGAACCCATCGGGCAGCCCCAATTCGACATCCGGCAGCGCCGCCGCCCGCGTTCCCGCCGGGACGCCGGGAATGTTGGGCTTGGAGCCCGTGACGGCGTGCACCGTGTCGTACAACACTTCCGCTTCGAGCCGCCGGGGCCTGGCGTGCGAATAGTTGATCGTGTCGTCGTCGTTCCATTTGTTGGACCGGAACGAAAGCTGATACGTCCGCGACTTGCAGATCTCCGCGAGCATCGCCCGCATGTTGAACCCCGAGTCGATGAAGCGATGCGTCAGGTAGTCGAGCAGCGAGGGGTTGGTCGGCGGGTTGGACGCGCGGATGTCATCGATCGGCTCGATGATCCCCACACCGAACATGTAGCCCCAAAGCCGATTGACATAGCTGAGCGCGAAATAGCGATTGTCCGCCGAGGTGAGCCACGCGGCCAGCTCCTGCCGGCGCGTCATCTTGTCGTTCGTTTCATGCTTGGCCGGATAGGGAAACAGCGGGGCGGCGACGGCGCCGGTGCGCGCGTGCGTGATCTCGCCGCTGGATTTGTCGATGATCTTTTCATAAAGCGGTTTGGCGCCTTCGACGGCCGTGCCGCCGATTTTGCGATCGCCCCCGGCGGGGTCCTTTTCCAGATCGACCCGCGCGAAGTACGCCGCGGTCTCGTAATACTGGTCCTGCGTCCATCGCTCGAACGGGTGATCGTGGCACTTGTTGCAGTTGAAGCGCACCGCCAGGAACAGATGCGTCGTGTTCTCCATGATCGCATCCGGCTCGCGCAAAATCTTGTAGTACGACACCGCCGGGTTGTCCTTGTTGGACCCGTCGGCGGTGAGAATCTTGCGGACGAACTGGTCATAGGGCGTGTTGTCGGCGACTTCCTTGCGAATCCATTGGCGCAGCGCGGCCGCGCCTTCGCGCCCGAGGAACTTGCCATTGTCCTGCAGAAGGTCCGCCCACTTGTTGGTCCAATGCTCGATGAACGCGTCGGAGCCGATGAGCTTGTCGATCAGCTCATCGCGCTTGAGCCGCATGTCGCGCCCGTCGGCGAGAAACGCATCGACGTCCTCCGCACTCGGCGGCAGACCCGTCAGATCGAGCGTCACGCGGCGGATGAACTCCGCATCGCTGCACAGATCGCTGGGCTCGATCTTCATGCGCTGCCACTTGGCGGCGACCAGCTCGTCGATCTTCCCCCATGTCTGCGGCTCTTTCCAGACGAATCCGTTGCGATCGCCCATGACGGTGAGCGTCGTCGCCGCGTACGCGCCTTCGTAGCGCGCCAGCAGCGGCGCTTCACCCCGCCGGATCGCCGTGGCCACGCCGTCGCGGTCGGTCTTGGCGACGTCGGTATTGCCCGAGTCGATAAACGCTTCGTGCGTCACCTCGCGCGTCGACCCGTCGCTGTACGTCGCCACGACTTTCATCGCCTGCGCATCGCCCGCCTTGTCGACCGTCGGATTGATCGGCGTCAGGGCGATCTGCCTGACGCGCGGCACGTCGAGATGGAGCTTCGCCCCGTCGGCGATCCAGTCGCGGATCACCTTGTAATAAGGATCATCGGGCTTGAAGCGCTGCCCGCCTTCGTGCGGCACGGCTCCGGTCGCCTTGAGCAGCATGAGCGAGTCATCGGGCGAGGCGAGATTGATGCGACGGGCGGCATGATCATCCGTCAGCGCCCGCACGTCGAACAAGGCGTCGTAACCGCGCAGCGAGAGCTTGAACCCGTTCTTACCTTTGGCGGCGCCGTGACACGTCCCCTGATTGCAACCGGCGCGCGAGAGGATCGGGTTCACGTCGAGAATGAAGTCGTAATGCTTTTCGCCCTGCGAATGGGTCGCCACGCTTGCCGCATCGACCGGCGCGGGGGCGAACTTGCCGCGGATCGTCCCGCCGGTCGGGTCGATGAGGCGGATCATCCCGTCCCCGCCCGCCGCCGCGAGCGTCTTGCCGTCGGGCGAGAATGCCACGGCGTAAATCGCCGAGTCGCCCACTTCGACCTGCGCCACCGTCCGCACGCCTTCGTGCTTGTAGTCCTCGACCGCCTTCTTCTCCTCGGGCTTGCGGTCGGCGACGCGCTTGGCCATGATCGCCTTGATGTTGTCCGGCAGCGTCCCCGTGAAGTTGTAGGCATACACGAACACCTGCCCCGCGCCATCGAGCGAGCTGCCCGCCGCGATGAGCGAACCGTCCCGGCTCACCGCCACCGTGTTCACGCGCCCGCGCATTTCCGGCAGTTCGCGGATCACGTTCGCGTCGTCGCCGATGACGCGATTGGTCTGTCGGAACACGCGATAGACCTTCGGCATGCCGTCGGACCCGCCGATGACGATCTCATCGCGATGCGGGTGACGCGCCACGGCCAGGATGCCGCCCTTGAGCGCGCCGGGGGTGATCGAGGTGATGTTGTCGATGAAGCGCTGCTCGGAGAACTGGTAGAGCTTTGTCGTCATGTCGCGCCCGACGGAAATCAGATGCGACCCATCGACTGAGAACACGGTGTCCAGGGCCCAGTCGTCGTGGGCGCCGTTGAAGAAGATTTGCTTGCCGGTCTTGGCGTCGAAGGCGCGGACGCTGTGGTCGGGGCAGCCGACGGAGACGGACTGACCATCGGGGGACCAGGCGGCCCCGTAGATCGTGTCATATCCCGCCGGTGCGGAGACGAGCAGTTTGCGCTCGGCGACGTCCCAGATTTGCAGTTCGCCCATGCGTGCGGGCAGGCCGCCGGCGACGGCGAGCTTGGACCCGTCGGGGCTGAAGCGGACGCTGGTGATGCGCTGCGAGAGGCCGACGAGTCGGGCGAGGCGCTCCGAGCCGTCGGGCTTGAGGAGCAATACTTCATGAAACGCCGCGACGGCGAGCATCTGCCCGTCCGGCGAATAGTCCATCGAGGTCACGACCGGCTGGCGCGAATAGATCGGCGGGTGATCCATGTCGAACTTCGCCTTCGCATTGGCCGGCGTGTCATCGACCGCGCCTTCCTTGATCCATTTTGCGATCAGGTTGCGGTCCGCTTCCGTCAGCGGGTCGGCGTTCTTGGGCATCTCGATCTTCCCGTCGGCCGCGGGTCGGATCATCTTCAATAAGGCGCTGTCATCCGGCTTGCCCGGCACGATCGCCGCATCGCCCGAGTCGCCGCCGGCCAGCAGGCGATCGAAGGCGGTCATGACGTACTTGCCCTTGGCCTTGGCGGGCTGATGGCAGCCCATGCAATTGGCCTGAAGAATCGGGCGGATCTGCTTATGAAAGCTCACGGGCGCGTTGGGGTCGGCGGGGGCGTCGGCCCCGGCGGCGATCCCGCACACCAGGAACCCAAGCAGCGCGACGACGATCGGAACGGCGGCAATGCGTGAATGCACGATGAGAGGCCTCCGGCTGCGGGAATCAATATGTCCAACGTCAGATCAGCACCCTGATGATAGCCCCGCGATGGCACGTTGAACCACCCGGTCAGATCGTGATATTGCACCTCGGATACAGGGTTGGCTCACGACCCTCGCATCTGCCGTGACTGATTTTTCCCCATTTGACGGTTGACGCGCGTCAGCAAGCGGTCGAGCCCGTATGCAATCGCATTCCTCGACCGCTCCCTCACGGTCGCGGCTCGTTGGAGACGCGATTTGCTTTGTGAAACCGCCCTGGTCTTACATATTCAAGCAACATCCGCACAGCAAAAAAAACACGCGCGTTTCGTCGGAGGTGACGGCTACAAGCTTTCGGAGGTCTGAAGCTCGTGCCGGATGTCGAAGCTGTCCAGATAGGCGAGAGGATGCGCGGGGTCGAATCGGCGTCGGTCCATGAAGCGGTCGGGCCCGAGCGCGAGCCCCTCCGCATCGGCGTACGGCTGATCGTGATCGCCTTCGGGTTTGCTGTCGCGCCCCGGGCAGGCCACGCCGAGCGATCCGGCGGCGGCGCGATAGATGTCGGGGCGATACACGGCGCGGGCGATTTCATCGAAGGGCGTCGCGCGCGGAATCTGACCCCAGCGCGCCATCTGCGTCATGAACCACACCGCATGCGAGCGCCACGGGAACGTCGCGCCGTAGCGGAAGAACACATTGAAGTCGGGCACGGGCAGGGCGGGCGCGTCGGCGTGATACTTGAACGTGCCGGTCATCGACATGCTGACCACTTCGCCGGGCGCGCCGACATATTCGGGTTTGGCGAGCATCAGCGCGACCTCCCGTCGATGCTCGGGCTCATCGATCCATCGGGCGGCCTCGATGAGCGCGGTGACGAGGGCGATGTGCGTGCGCGGATGCCGCTGCGCCCAGTCGGCGGTGACGCCCAGCACTTTCTCGGGGCTGTTGTTCCAAAGTTCGTAGCCCGTCACAAGCACATGCCCGAGGCGATGATGCACCGCCATCTCGTTCCACGGCTCGCCGACGCAGTACCCGTCGATGAGCCCGGCGGCGAGCCGATCGCACATCTGCGGCGGGGGCACGATGACCAGCCGCACATCCCGATCGGGATCGATCCCCGCCGACGCCATCCAATAGCGAAGCTGGTAGTTGTGCCCGGAGACGGGGAAGACGGTGGCGAACGTCAGCGGTTTGCGTCCGGCCCGGCGGTCAGCTTCGATGACCCGCCGCAGAGCCAGTGCGGAGGCGGTGCGATCGGTCGCTTGGCGCGGGGCGATGTCGAGCATGCGGTCGTAGAGCGCGTTGGAGACGGTGATGGCGTTGCCGTTGAGCCCCAGACTCATGGCGGTGATCATCGGCTGGGCGATGCCGTCGATGCCGAGCGTGGCGGCGATGGGCATGCCGGCGAGCATATGCGCCGCGTCGAGGAGGCCGACGGAGACTTTGTCGCGGATGCTCGACCAGCTCGGCTCGCGGAAGAGCTTCACTTCCAGTCCCTGCCGCTCGAAGAAGCCCAGTTCCTGCGCCGCCACCAGCGCGGCGCAATCGGTGAGCGGGATGAAGCCGACGTTCAGTTGACGCGTTTCGAGTTGGGCGGGACCGGCACTCATGATCATTTCGTCGACTCCGTCGGGTGAGAGAGCAGGTCCGCCATTTCGATCACATCGCGCGCCACGTCCGCGATGCGCCGCTTGCGATCCATCGCCAGCTTCTGAAGCGTCCGGTAGGCCTGCGGCTCGGTGAGCTTCCGCTGCGACATGAGTACGCCCTTGGCCCGGTCGATGATCTTCCGATCCGCCAGCGTCGTCTGCGCTTTGGCCAGTTCGTCCTGCAACTGCTGAAACCGCTGAAAGTGCGCGATGGCCATGTCGATCACGGGTTGGACTTTGGAGATGCTCAGTCCGTGCGCCATGTAGGCCGACACGCCGGCGGCGATCGCGGCGGTGATGGTCTCGCGGTCGTCCTTGCTCGAGAACATCACAATCGGCCGGGGCGTTTCGCGGTGAATCGCGCTGACCTGTTCGAGGGTGTCGCGGCCGGGGGCGTCGACGTCGATGAGAATCACATCGGGCTTGCACTCGTTGATGCGCGTCGGCAGATAGTCGGAGGCGGGGACCTGGGCGACGACTTCGTAGCCGCTCTCCGTCAGAACGCGGGCGAGCGTCTGGGCGCGCTGGGCGTGATCGTCGACGACCATGATCTTCAATAAAGCCAAGGCGGGTCGCTCCGGTGGGCATCGCGGGGCGGTCGTTGCGCGCGGATCGCGCACCGATCGCGCCGGGAAGACCGGAGTGCAAACCTGATGCCGGGGGTGAGGATGATGCATTCGCGCGGGTGGGCATGTTGCATCGAATCAACATGCGGCGTGGCCCTGGCGGTGCGGCGGCTTGGAGGCGCGACAAGCCGTGAAGCCGGTTCATGTTCGGACCGGCGACTGCGACAAATCTGAACAATCGTCGCATCAGTGTCATGTAATTAGGCAGGCCGACGTTGCGAATTGTCCGCGTGGAAGATGCGTAGCCCGGAATCTGTCGCCCTTGTGGTGATGCAATGGGCGATTCGGACGGGACGGGGGAAGCGCCGCCGCGTGTGGCACGACCTTTGCGATACAGCCCGTCGTGCGCGGCGGTGACTCAATGCTGAGCAGCATCGCCGCGTGCGCTACAACTGCAAACATGGTGAAACCGAGCGGGTTTCGCCTGGGGACAACGGCGTCCTCTCAATGGTCAACACCAGTGAGGACGCTTTTTTCATGCACACCATTCCCCGGAGCCATACCATGCCTCGCCGCACTCGCCTCATCACCACGCTTCTCCTCGCCGCCGCCGTGCTGACAAGCTTGTTCGCCCCGGCCGCTCGCGCTCAGCAGCTCAACCTCGAAAAAGACCACCTGCGCTTCGGCTTCATCAAGCTCACCGACTGCGCCGCGATCGTCATCGCCAAGGAAAAGGGATTCTTCGCCGACGAAGGCCTTCAGGTCGAAGTCGTCGCCCAGCCCAACTGGAAGACGCTGCTGGACAACGTCATCAGCGGCGACCTGGATGGGGCGCACATGCTCAGCGGCCAGCCCCTGGCCGCCACCATCGGCTTCGGCACCAAGGCCCACATCATCACCGCCTACACCCTCGACCTCAACGGCAACGGCATCACGGTGTCCAACGCCATCTGGCGCCGCATGCAGGAAGCGGACCCGACGCTCGACACCCCGGCGCCGGCGCATCCGATCAGCGCCAAGTCGCTGCGTCCGATCGTCGATGAATATCTCGCCTCGGGCAAGAAGCTTCAGATGGGCATGGTGTTCCCCGTCTCGACGCACAACTACGAGCTCCGCTACTGGCTCGCCGCCGCCGGGATTCACCCGGGGATGTACACGAAGACCGACATCGGCGGGCGCACCGACGCACAGGTCGAGCTTTCCGTGACCCCGCCGCCGATGATGCCCGCGGTCCTGGAAGCGGGGAACATTCAGGGCTACTGCGTCGGCGAGCCGTGGAACCAGCAGGCCGTCGTCAAGAACATCGGCGTGCCGGTGACGACGAACTACGACATCTACCGCAACAAGGCCGAGAAAGTCTTCGGGGTCACCAAGGCCTGGTCCGACGAAAATCCCAACACGCACATCGCCGTCGTCAAAGCCCTGATCCGCGCCGGCAAATGGCTCGATGCGACGGACGCCGAGGGCAACTACCTCAATCGCGACGAAGCCGCCCGCATTCTCTCCAAGCCCAACTACGTCGGCGCCGACTACAACGTCATCAAAAACTCGATGACCGGCTACTTCTACTTCCAGAAGACCGACAAACGCGCGATGCCCGACTTCAATGTGTTCTTCAAGTACCACTGCACCTACCCCTGGTACTCCGACGGCATCTGGTTCCTGACGCAGATGCGCCGCTGGGGCCAGATCACCGAGCCGATGCCCGCCGACTGGTACGCCCAGACCGCCAGGGACGTCTACAAGCCCGACATCTACCTCAAGGCCGCCAAGCTGCTCCTCGACGAAGGCAAGATCGACAAGGCCGACGTGCCGTGGGAAACCGATGGCTACAAGCCGGCGACGTCGGCGTTCATCGACGGCGTCGCATACGACGGGCGCAAACCCCTCGAATACCTCGCCAAATTCAAAATCGGCAACACGAACTGACCCCCACCCGCTCGGAGGCGGGGGGGACTTAAGTCCCCCCGTCCCTTTTTCAGGATGGCGCGAACAATGAAGTACAAAATCCTCAAAGCCCTCGACCTCGCCGGGCTCAAAGTGTTCGAGCCCATCGTGCGACTCTGCTATGGCGAAGAGCCGCGCGTGCAGCTTGTCAAGATCGCCAAGTTCATCGTCGTCCCCCTCGCCGTCTTCGCCGTGTTCCTGGGCGTCTGGGCCCTCGTCGCTCCGCGTCACAAAACCAAATACGGCGAAGTGCCCACGCCCGCCGTCGTCTGGGACGCCTTCAAGGGCGTCTACACCTTCCACGTCCGCGAAAACACCAAGCAGGATGACTACAGCCGCGCCGGCCCCGATCGCGTGCACACCATCGAATCCGTCCGCAAAGACCTGGCCGCCCTCGACCCCGAAGCCGAGGCCGCCCACAAGCAGCTTGACGAAGTGAAGGCGCAGCTTGACGCATCGCTCGCCGCGCAGCTCAAGCCGCTGCAGGACAAGTATGACGTGATGAAGACCGCCGCGTTCGATGCCCGCAAGCAACGTGAAGCCGACCTCCAGTCCGCCGCCCAGTGCATCAAGCCCGATGACAAGCCGGCGCGCGAAGCGCTGCTCGCCTCGATCATCGACCACGAAAAGAAGACCGATGCCGAGCGAGCCGACCTTGATGCGCTCAAAGGCACGATCAATACGCTCATGGCCGCCAAAGCCCCGCAGCTTCTTGAAGCGCAGCAGCGGGTCAACAGCGTCGAGGAGCGCCGCATGTATCTGACGACGCGCCTTCAGCGCCTGGAAAGCGACAATCGCGAAGTCCGCCTTGCTGAAGCGCAGCAGGAACTGGACAAGGAGCGGGGCGCGTTCCTGACCGCCACCGGACCCGAGCTTCTGAACATGGGCAAGACGATTGTCCGCACCGAGCAGCGCATCGAGAAGACGAAGGCCGCCGAGCCCGCCGGACCGTGGACGTTCTTCGAGCAGATCGCCCGATCCCTCGCCTGCGTGTTCCTCGGCTTCGCCATCGCCGCATTCATCGCCATCCCCATCGGCATCCTCTGCGGCCTGAGCCCCGTCGTCATGGCGTCCATGACGCCGCTCATCTCCCTCTTCAAACCGGTGTCGCCCATCGTCTGGCTCCCGATCGTGCTCATCATCGTCGGCGGGTTCTACGCCAACCCGGATCAGGCGTGGGTTCAGCCCTCCTTCCTCGCCTCCGCGATCACCGTCGCCCTCTGCTCCCTCTGGCCCACGCTGACCAACACCGCCTTCGGCGTCGCCGCCATCGATAAGGACCACCTCAACGTCGCCCGCGTCCTGCGACTCGGGTTCTTCACGCGACTTTTCAAGATCATCATCCCCTCGGCGCTCCCCCTGATCTTCGCGGGGCTGCGCATCAGTCTGGGCGTCGGCTGGATGGTCCTCATCGCCGCCGAACTCCTCTCCTCCAGCGAAGGCATCGGCAAGTTCGTCTGGGACATGTTCAACAACGGCTCCTCGCAGACCTTCGCGCAGATGTTCGTCGTCGTCTTCTTCGTCGGCGCCATCGGCATGTTCCTCGACCGCATCATGATCGTCCTCCAGCGCCTCGTCAGCTTCGACGAAGCCCCCACCGCGATCTGATCCACGAAAGGCGTCCGTCATGGCCTACCTTGAAATGGACAATGTGAGCGTCGGGTTTGGCCCGTCGTCGAGCCGCACGACCGTGCTGCGCGAAGTCAACCTCGCCGTTCAGGAAAACGAGTTCGTCGCCATCATCGGGTTCTCCGGCTCGGGCAAAAGCACGGTCATGTCCACCCTCGCCGGCCTGATCAAGCCCGACACCGGCGCCGTCCGCCTCGACGGCAAGGTCGCCGCGGAGCCCGGCCCCGATCGCGGCATCGTCTTTCAGAATTACTCGCTGCTTCCCTGGCTTTGCGTGCATGGCAACATCGACATCGCCGTGCGGCAGGTCTACCCCAAGATGAAATCCCGCGAGCGGGCCGCCTACATTCAGCGCTACATCGACCTGGTGAATCTCACCGGGGCCGAATGGAAGAAGCCGCGCGAATTGTCCGGCGGGATGCGCCAGCGTCTCGCGCTCGCCCGCACCTTGTCCATGCAGCCGAAGGTGCTGCTCCTCGATGAACCGCTGTCCGCGCTGGACGCCCTGACCCGCGGCGTGTTGCAGGATGAAATCACGCGCCTGTGGGAGGAAGACCGGCGCACCGTCGTGATGATCACCAATGACATCGACGAAGCGCTTCTCATGGCTGACCGCATCGTGCCCCTGACGCCCGGGCCGGGCGCGCGCTTCGGGCGCGACTTCGTCGTTGATCTTCCCCGCCCGCGCGACAAGGCGAATCTCAATTTCAATCCGCGCTTCAAGCGCCTCCGCAATGACGTGACCGAGTACATGGTCGCCCTCAACGAGCGCGCCCGCTCGCTGAGGCCCGACACGAACATCCCGCTGCCCGATCTGGAGCCGATCCATATCGACGCGGCGTAGCGCAACAGGTGGTGGCAAATGTCCGACATTCCCAACAGCAATTATGACAGCCGCTATGTCGAGCTGATCAATCTCGTCAAGGAATATCCTAATCCCTACGGCGAAGCGGTCCGCGTCGTCGATCGGTTCAATCTGATCCTGCGCCGCGGCGAAGTCGCCTCCGTCATCGGCCACTCCGGCTGCGGCAAGTCGACCGTGCTGACCATGATCGCCGGGCTCAACGCCGTCACGCACGGCAACGTCGTCATCGGCGAGCGCGAAGTGGTCGGCCCCGGCCCGGACCGCGCCGTCGTGTTTCAGTCGCCTTGCCTGCTCCCATGGATGACCGCGTTCGGCAATGTCATGATCGGCGTCAAGCGCGTCTATCCGCACGCCGCGCGCGCCCAGCGCAAACAGATCGTCGAGCATTACCTGAGTCTGGTCGGTCTCGCCGATGCGATGCACAAGTACCCGCGCGAACTGTCGGGCGGGATGCAGCAGCGCGTGGGCATCGCCCGCGCGATCGCGCTCAAGCCCAAGCTGCTGCTGCTCGACGAACCCTTCGGCCGACTCGATTCGCTGACGCGCATGGAGCTTCAGGACGTCATCCTGGGCATTCTCGATCGCCAGCGCATCACGACGATGCTCATCACGCACGATGTGGACGAGGCGATGTTCATGTCGGACCGGGTCGTGATGATGACCACCGGGCCGCGCGCGACCATCGGGAAGATTCTGGCGCTGCCCTTCGATCGCCCGCGCGATCGCACGGCCGTGCTGGAGCATACCGACTACTACGACCTGCGCGGCGAGCTGATCCGGTTCCTGGAGGAGCAGGACCACGGTTCCGCCGCCGCCGAGGCGCGCCGCGCCGCCGTCGCCGCCAGCCGGGCCGACGAGGTCGCCGAGGAGCCCGCCGCCGCGGAGGTCGTCGCCGGATCATGATCGCCGCGCCGTCCAGTTCGACTTCGACGCCCGCCACGCGCCGCCGGTCGGCGGTGTGTCCCTACTGCGGCGTGGGATGCCGCATCACGGCCGAGGTCGCCGGCGATCAGATCGTCAACATCACCGCCGACAAACACGCGCTGCCCAACTACGGCATGCTCTGCCAGAAGGGCGCGATGCTCAAAAGCCCCGGCATCTGGGACGCCGGCGGACGACTCTCGTATCCGATGCTGCGCGAGCGGCGGGACGCGCCGATGCGGCGCGCGACATGGGACCAGGTCGCCGACTTCATCGCCGCGCGACTCGGCGCGATCCGAGCCGAACACGGGCGCGACGCCATCGCGTTCTACGGGTCCGGTCAGCTCGACACCGAGGCGTCCTACGTCTTCAACAAGCTTTTCAAAGGCGCGCTGGGCACGAACAACATGGACACCAACAGCCGCCTGTGCATGTCCAGCGCGGTGTCGGGCTACCTTCAGTCGTTCGGATGCGACGGCCCGCCGACGAGCTACGACGACCTGTTCCACGCCGACGTGTATCTCGTCGCCGGTGCGAACATGGCGGTCAATCATCCCGTGCTCTTTAACATGATGCGCAAGCGACGCGCCAAACATCCGCACGTCCGCATGATCGTCCTCGATCCGCGCAGGACGCCGACCGCTGACGCGGCGGACATTCACCTCCCGCTCGCCCCCGGCAGCGATGTGGCCTTCCTTCATCTGATCAGTCGGCGGCTGCTCGATCTGGGCCGCGCCGATGATCGCTACATCGAGGCGCATACCGAAGGGTTCACGGCGTATCGCGAGCATCTTTTGTCGCTGGATGAGGCGGCGTTGATAAACGCCTGCGATGTTGATCCGGCTCTGATCGAGCGGACCGTGGAACTGCTCGGCGCGTCGGAGCGGCTGTTGAGTCTGTATTGTCAGGGGTTCAATCAGTCGGTGCGCGGCGTGGACAAGAACACGGCGCTGATCAATCTGCATTTGCAGCTCGGCGCGATCGGCAAGCCGGGCGCCGGGCCGTTCTCATTGACGGGGCAGCCCAATGCGATGGGCGGGCGCGAGGTCGGTTACTTGTGCCACCAGCTTCCGGGCTATCGGTTCGTGACGGATGCGTCGCATCGCGCGGCGGTGGAGCGGCACTGGGGGCTCGCGCCCGATTCGATTTCGCCGGAGCCGGGGCTTTCGGCCGTGCCGATGTTCGAGGCGATCGCGCGGGGCCAGGTCAGAGCGATCTGGACCGCGTGCACGAATCCGGTCGTGTCGATGCCCGATGCGGCGCAGGTCCGCCGCGCCCTTGAAACCGCGGAACTGGTGATTCATCAGGACTGCTATCACCCGACGGAGACGGGGCGATTCGCGGATGTGCTGCTCCCGGCGGCGCAGTGGGGCGAGAAGACGGGGACGATGACCAACTCCGAGCGCCTCGTGGCGCGGAGCCAGAAGCTCTTTGAAGCGCCGGGCATCGCGATGCCCGATTGGTGGATCGCGGCGCGAATCGGTCGCGCGATGGGCTTCGCGGGTTTTGATTTTGTGACGAGCGAACAGGTGTGGGACGAATATCGGCAGCTCACCGCGGGGACATGGTGCGATCAGGCGGGGATGACCAATGCGCGTCTGGCCGCCGGTCCGCTGCGCTGGCCGTGCCCGGACGCCGATCATCCGGGAACGGTGCGGCGGTATGAGGATGGTGTCTTTCCGACGCCGTCGGGCCGGGCGCGCTTCGTAACCGCGCCCGCCGCCGGCGCGGATGAACTGCCCGATGCGGAATATCCCCTGGTGCTCACGACCGGCCGCATCGCCGGTCAGTGGCACACGCGCACGCGCACCGGCAAAGTGCCCGAACTGATGCGCGAGGATGCGGAGGCGTTCGTGGAGATTCATCCCGATGATGCCAGGACGCTCGACCTGCGCGACGGGCAGGTCGCCCGGCTCGTCGGTCGGCGCGGCAGGGCGATCGCGCGGGCGCGGCTCACACGGGCGATTCGGCGGGGCGTGGTCTTCGCCACGTTCCACTTCGGCGAGCCCGACACGAACATCAACGACCTGACCAATCCGGCGTTCGACCCGATGTCCAAACAGCCGGAGCTCAAGTATTGCGCGGTGCGCGTCGAGGCGATCGCGGTCGAGGCGGCCGCGCCGGCGAGGGGCGATTCACGGGAACCGATCTCGGCGGAGGCGATGCATGACGAATGACCCGGCATTTTCCGATGAGCAGCGCCATTATCTGGAGGGCCTCCTGTCCGGCGCGAACGCGGCGCGGGCGCTGCGCGGCTTGCCGACGCTCAGTCGGGCGATGGCGGGACTGGCGGGTGCGGCGCAGACGCCGGTCGCGCTGACGGCCAGCGCGGTCAGCGGGCCGGACGCGATGGCGCGGCAGGCGCAGGACAAAGTCATCGCCGGGGGCGGAAAACTCTGCAAGGAGGAGAAGGCCAAGCGGGAGAAGAATGCGCTGGACCTGTGGGACGAGATGGCGGACCGCGCGGCGGCGGGGGCGTTTCCCAAGGGGACGGACGTGTTCTTGATGAAGTACCACGGTCTTTTCCATGTCGCGCCGGCGCAGAATGCGTACATGTGCCGATTGCGCTTGCCGGGGGGCGTGGTCAGCGCGCATCAGTTCCGCGGCATCGCGGACCTGGCGGAGAAATACGGCGGGGGGTATGCGCATGTGACGACGCGGGCGAATTTGCAGATTCGCGAGATCGGGCCGGGCGATCCGCTGCATGTTTACGACGGACTGGTCGATCTGGGCGTGATCATCCGCGGATCGGGGGCGGACAATATCCGCAACGTCACCGCGTCGCCCACCGCCGGGATCGATCGGGGGGAGCTGATCGACACGCTGCCGCTGGCGAAGGCGATGCATCATTACATACTCAATCACCGGGAGATGTACGGCCTGCCGCGCAAGTTCAACATCGCCTTCGACGGCGGCGGGGCGGTGTCGCCGCTCGCCGACACGAACGATATCGGGTTCACGGCGGTGCGCATCGACGCGTCCGATGCGAGCGCGGCATTGCCGGCGGGCGTTTACATGCGGCTCGAACTCGGGGGCATCACGGGACATAAAGACTTCGCCCGCGATACGGGCGTGATCCTCCGACCCGATCAGTGCGTCAAAGTCGCGGCCGCGGTGGTGCGCGTGTTCGTCCGCACCGGCGATCGCACCGACCGCAACAAGGCCCGGCTCAAGTACGTGCTCGACGCCTGGGGCTTCGACAAGTTCATGGCGGAAGTCGAGAAGGAGTACGGCTCGCAACTACCGCGACTCGAACTCGAAAAGTGTGAATCGCGCGGGCCGGTCGATCCGATGGGACACATCGGCGTACATCCGCAGAAGCAGGACGGACTCAACTACATCGGCGTCGTCGTGCCGGTCGGACGGCTGACCTGCCGGCAGATGCACGGACTGGCCCACATCGCCGACGAGTTCGGCTCGGGTGTGATTCGGCTGACGGTATGGCAGAATCTGCTCATCAGCGATGTGCCCGATGCGCATGTCGCGGCGGTCAAGGGGCGGCTCAAGGCGCTGGGGCTCGATGACGCCGCCACGAATGTCCGCGCGGGGCTGGTCGCATGCACCGGCAACACCGGATGCAAATTCGCCGCTTCGGACACCAAGACCCACGCCGGCGTCATCGCCGACTATCTCGACGCGACGCTCCAGCTCGATCACCCCATCAATATCCACCTGACCGGGTGTCACCACAGCTGCGCGCAGCACTACATCGGCGACATCGGCCTGCTGGCGTCGAAAGTCGCGCGCGGCGAAGAGATGATCGAGGCGTATCACATCCACATCGGCGGCGGCTACGGCAGAGAGCAGCACATCGGCCGCGAAATCTACCGCGATGTCTGCGCCGACGAGGCCCCGGCGGTGATCGAGCGCATGCTCGTCGGCTATCAGCAGCACCGTTCGGACGAGCGCGAGACGTTCAGCATGTTCACGCGGCGGCATGAGCTTGACGAGCTTCGCCGCCTCTTTGACGCGGCCGATCAACTGGCCGCCTCATGAAGGGACCGATCATGACTGTGCCATTCCTCCCTGAAAGCGCCCCGTTCACGCCCGCTCAGCGCGCGTATCTGAACGGGTTTTTCGCCGGCCTGCTCAATGTGGATCCGATGACGGCTGACGCGTCGGCGGCGATGGCGAGCGGCGGCGGAACCGCGCTGGCGGAGCCGCCGGCGGATTTGATCGATGAGGACGACATGCCGTGGCATGATCCGTCGCTGCCCATGACGGATCGCATGGCGCTCACCGCCGACAAGCCCGCCGAGTTCAAGTTCATGGCCGCGATGGCGCAGCTCGATTGCGGCGCGTGCGGGTACATGTGCCGCACCTATTCCAAGGCGATCGCCGAGGGCAAGGAAGCGGACCTGACGCGCTGCGTGCCCGGCGGAGGCGAAACGGCCAAGAAGCTCAAGCAACTCGTCAAGGAGCATCCCGTCGCGCTGTCCGTCGGCGGCGCCGCGCCTGAGTCCCCCGCGCCGATCGAGATGCGCTATGACCGTGATAATCCGTTCCCGGCCCCGATTCTCGCCATCAAGCGGCTGACGCGCGAAGGTTCGGGCAAAGACGTGCGCTTCGTCGCGCTGGACCTGACCGGCTCGGGGATCACCTACAACGTCGGCGATGCGCTGGGCGTCTATCCGGATAATTGCACGGACCTCGTCGACCGGATTCTCGCGGCGATGAAGATGACGGGTAATGAACCCGTCGCGGTCGGCTCGCGCAAACTCGTCCCGCTGCGCGAAGCGCTGACGAGTCACCGCACGATCACGCGCGCGGATGAGGAACTTGCGAATCTGCTCGCTGATGCGGCCACGGACAAAAAGGAGGCGGCGGAGCTGCGCGAGCTTGCGAAGGACGACGCCCGCATGGCGCGGTTCGATCTGTTCGATCTCGTGCAGGAATATAAATCCGTCAAGGTGCGGCCGGCGGATCTGGTGGCGACGCTCCCGCCGCTGCAGCCCCGGCTGTATTCGATCAGTTCGTCGCAGGCGGCATGCCCGAATGAGGTGCATCTGACGGTCGGCGTCGTGCGCTATGAGTTGGACGGCCGGCCCCGACGTGGCGTCGCCTCGACGTTCTTCGCCGACCGCGTGCATCTGGGCGACACCTCGCGCATCTTCATTCACAAGGCGCACGCCTTCGCTCCCCCGGCGGACGGCGCGACGCCGATGATCATGGTCGGCCCGGGCACCGGCATCGCCCCGTTCCGCGCGTTCCTCCAGCAGCGGCAGGCGGACCAGGCGCGCGGCGACCACTGGCTCTTCTTCGGCGATCAGCGCCAGGCGACCGACTTCCTTTACGAGCACGAACTGACGCAGTGGCTCGAAGGCGGATTGCTCACACGACTGGACCTGGCGTTCAGCCGGGATTCGGACGAGAAGGTGTACGTGCAGCATCGCATGATCGAACAGGGCGCGGCGGTGTGGGAATGGCTCGAGCGCGGAGCGCACTTCTACATCTGCGGCGACGCCGGCCGAATGGCCGCCGACGTCGACAAGGCGCTCAAGCAGATCGTGTCCGAACACGGCGGCATGAGCGCCGAGGATGCGGCCGGGTATGTCGCGAAGCTTGTCGAAGACGGCCGATATCAGCGCGATGTCTACTGATCAATTGGCCGGGGGCCATTGCAGAATCTGCCGGTCGGCGACAAGCCGCGCCTTGAGCTTGTCGTAATCAAGTTGCTGCACCGCGACCTTGTCATCGATGGCCATGCACGCCGCCGTCGCCGCCGATTGACTGGTCATCATGAACACCGGCTCCATGCGCAGACTCGCATAGGCGACGTGACTCGCCGACAGCGCGAAAGTCACCAGCAGATTGTCGCACTCCGCCCGCTTGGGCACGATCGCGCCGTAGCCGATCGGATAGGGGCCGGCGCCGCCGCGGCCGGTGGCGATCTTGCCTTCGCGTGTCACGACGCCGTCTTTGACGATGCGGCGAATCTCGTGCACATCCGTACCGTAGGAACCGAGTGCGATGGAGTGCGGGGCGATTTTCCGGCCGAAGGTGTGATGCTCGGTCATGACCAGATCGCTGATCATCCGGCGGCCCTCGCGGACATACACCTGATGCGGCCAGCCGCCGTTGTCGGTGAACTCGTCCTTCGGCAGGCCGAAACGCCTCATGTCATCGCGCACCTTGACGGGCACGCGCGGATCGGTCGCCAGAAAGTGCAGCAGACCGCGATGATCGTTCTCCATTCGGCGTGCGATCTGTTCGCGCTGTTCGTAACTGGATTCGGGCCAGTCCCAGCTCGCCCCCGGCAGGTTCCCGCCGAACGTCGCCGTGTTGAAGTCCCACTTGTCATGCGGCAGGGGATCGTGCTTGGAGAACCAGCGCAGGTCCATGTCGTCGCCGTTGGCGATGCACGCCTTGATGAACCGCGCGATGAGCTCGTATGTCTTCGGGTCATAGTCCGGCGGCGGCGCGATCGGCATCTTGTTCGCCGGGTCCGTCGTCAGACACAGCCGATAGCAATACGCCTGCACGCCCGGCGCTTCCTCGCCCGGCGTGCCCGGCTCACCGGGATTGATCAGCGGCAGAAGCCCGCTCGTCGCATCGCCCTCGATCACATAGGGGTCCAGCGGAAAGTCGCGATCCCACACGCCCTGACCGCCGGGCACGCGCCCGTTCGGACCCGGTTGCAAATGATGAAGCCGCGGCTCGTACTTCGGCGTGTAATAGATGCCGTTGAGTGTTTCGTGATACTTCGCATTGCCTTCGCGCATGAGTGTGTAGCTGACGCCCGCTTTGGCCATCAGGTCGCCCTCGTAGGTCGCATCGATAAACGCCTCGGCACGAACGATCCGTCCGTCCTCCAGGGCCAGTTCGGTGATGTGATTGCCGCTTTTCCGCACCGTCATCAGCCGCGCACGGCGCAGGACGATCACCCCGGCGTCTCGGACCACCTGGTCGAATACTTCTTCCGCCACATGCGGCTCGATCGAATAAGCGCCGCCCGTCGCCGGTCCGCCGTTGCCCTTGAAAGATTCATCCCAGTCGAGCGTCTTGCCATATTGCGCGACAAGCTTGGTGAAGTATTCCCGCGCGAGCCCGCCGACGGTACGCGGGTCGCCGATGTCGACGGCACTGAGTCCGCCGGAGGTCATGCCGCCCAGGTGTCGCCCCGGCTCAAGCAGCACGGCCGTCTTGCCCATGCGACAGACCTGCACCGCCGCGATCACACCCCCCGATGTCCCGCCGTAAATGCACACATCCGCGTCAATGTTCTTCGGCTCCGCACGCGCCACATCGACGCCAAGGCACAACACCGCTGTCATTCCCAGCAATACGAGGCGTCGCGACCACGAACGACATGCGAACATGTTCACCTCCGATGACGGATAGCGTGTCCAAACCGTCATTGTACGGATCATCGCGGCGGGCGAATCGGACGATGGCGCAAAAAAAGCCCCGCCCTTTAAGCAAAGGGCGGGGCCATGAGGTTGGCGCGCCGGGTGGCATGGAGCGCGCACTTCCACGTATCAGAATTTCACATCGATTTCGATCCAGATTTTGGACCGGTCCGCCGGGGCGGCATCGCTGACAAAGTCCGCGTATTTGAAGAGCACCGTGACATTCTTGTTGATCGCCTTGCTCGCCACCGCGTCAAACTCCTGACCCAGGTCGGCCGAGGTGTTCTCCGAGTAGAACCAGTGGTAATACGCTCCTGCCTTGATTTCCCATGGCAGCGTGGCGTTGGCAAAGACATAGAGATCCTGCAGGCCCGCCGCGGGCGTCGTCAGGAACACGTCCGCCCAGCCGTTGAAGGCGTGCAGCGTAGCGAGCGGCGTCTGGAAGGCGGCGACGCCGTCATCGCTGCCGAGCACTTCGTAGCCGACGCCGCCCTTGATCTGCGGGAACACCAGGGCGAGTTCCGCCAGATAGTAATTGGCGTCATAATTGACGGGATTTCCGCTCGCATCGCTCTGATGGGCATACGAGAGCGTGTACCCGAGCTTCATGTCATCGACGAGCGGTTTGGCGCCGGCGAGGCGGACGCCGAACGTGTTGGACGAGAGCGCATCGCGGGCGGGGGAGCCGTCGAAATTCAGCAGATAGGCGAAACCGGTGATTTTTCCCACTTTCCAATCGCCGAGGATCAGGCCGTCGTAAGCGACATTGAACATGTGCACATCGGAGTTGTCGAAATCGGTCATGAAGTTGTCGCGACCGTCGTAACCGAAGATGCGATGCACGTCCCATGCATAACCGTAGAACAGCGTCCAATCCTTGAAGCCGGTGTATTTGATCGTCGCGGCGTCGAACGTCTGCTCGTTCTGGCGCCAGCCGACGTTGCCGACGAATCGGGCGTCGTCGAGAATGATCCGCTGGCGACCGCCGATGAAGGTGACGCCGTTGCGTTCATACTTTCCGTAGGCCTGATTGAGTTCGTAGTTCTCCGGGTCGGCGACGACGGCTTTGCCGGGCTGACCATTGAGTCCGCCGGCGTTGTAGGAATTGCCGTCGAAGGGCACGGTGAACTCGCCTTCAAAAAACGCGGAAAAGCCCTCGAGGGGCTTCGTACCGTAGCCGACACGGGCGCGGGCCGTGCCCGCGTTGGCGTCCATCAGACCGTCCTGATCCACATTCTCATAGCGAATGCGCAGATCGAACGTGAACTTCCCGCCGAAGACCGCATCGCCGAAGTCCGACGCTTCGGGCGACGCCTTGGGCGCGGCCGGCTCAGGCGTCATGGCGGGCTTGGACGGTTCGGGTTTGGCCGCGTCATATTCCCCCGCATGCACCAGCGTGCCGGAGGCGAGAAGCGTCAAGACTAGCCATATTTTGACAGAATGATCGCGCATAAGGAGATTCCATTCCGGCTTCGCAGCCAGCTCTCGAAAAGGGGGGCTAAATGATAACGTCCACCGTGAACGCACAAGGCATTTCGGTGGACGTCGTTGTCCTGGCAAAGCCGACAGTGGCTTGCATCGCATATTGTCAATGACCGCTCAGGAAAGTTGCACTCCGTGACGGTCGATCGAAAGAGTGCAATCGGCATGCCAGACCGATGCGGTCGGCGGTGGCTGATGGGGCACAGCCGAATGCGGCTCGGGGGCCATGAGGCACCCGTTTGCCGGTATTGCCCAATAAATCGAGTCTTTTTTTTGCGATGGCGGCATATCGCATGCGACTCCATTCACTCTCTTGGGCCATCAATGGCGGACTCGGTTCGGCGATCACACGTGCCCACGCAATATGCGATGGTCATGATCTTGTCCAAAAATGGTGCAACTGCTTTTGCGAGCTGCCAACGACTTTTCGTTATCCCATATCTGCCGCGAAGCTTGATGGACCTCAACCCGATCGAGAAGTTGTGGCTGCGCCGCGTCGAGCCGGGGGAATGCGCCAACTCCATGCGATCGCGCGGGCATGAAATATGGGAATGCAAAAATGCTCTAAACAATGCACCCGGCGGGATTCGAACCTGCGACCTGAGCTTTAGGAACCCCGATCAAAATGTCGTCGTAACGTGTTAACTGACTGGCCATTATGCGCCTTGTCGCAATCTGCGGCGCGGCAAAATGCGGCAAATTGAGGAAAACTACGGCAACAATTCGCGCCCGATGGTCATGAAGCGACAACATCCCCAGAACATCGTCTCGCCTGCGCATGAAAAACATCGAGCGATCTTGTCTGGCCACGAGTGTCAACACTTTGTGCCCATTCAAGTCCAGAATCGGCGAAGTGCTTCGTGCAACCCTGTTCGTTTGCGACGACTGATATAACTCCAAATTTGTTGTTCAGATTCATGCCGTAGTTGGAATAATCCGGTGCAGGAGTCATCGAATATGTCCGAACCTCGGCGGGTTGACATTCTGGTTCAGCGGCTGACCGACGCACAGCCGGAGCTTTTTAATTACATCGTGTCGCTGGTGCCGGACGTCGATCTGGCGCGGGACATTCTTCAGGAAACGAACACGGTGCTTTGGCAAAAGGTGGAGGAGTACGATCCGCAGACGCCTTTCATGGCGTGGGCGTGTTCAGTGGCCAAGTTCAAGGCGCTGTCGGCAGCGCGCGACCGGGCGAGGGATCGTCATGTATTCAGTGCCGAACTGATGCAGCGGCTGGCGGACCGAATGGCCGAGTCGGGTGCGACATATGACGAGCGCGTGATCGGAGCGGTGGGGCGATGCGTGGACAAGCTGCCGCAACATCAGCGGCAGATGATTGAAATGCGATACGGGCCCGGCGGGTCGGTGGCCCGGCTGGCTGAATCGCTCAACAGGTCGGCGGCGTCGATCTCAACGACGTTGCTGCGCGTCCGCAAAACGCTGGGCGAGTGCATCGAGCGCGAGTTGCGCGTCGAGAGGGAATCGTGATGCACATGATGAAAGACGACGAACTGATTGCGATGATCAATGATCTGCTCGACGGTCGGCTGTCGGCGGAGGCGGGCGATCGCATGGTCAAGTCCCTGTCGTGCTGTAAATTCGTGAAGGGGCGGGTGTCTGGACGGCGGGTTGGTGTTGGGTGTTGAAGGTCTGATTCAGTTCCTTTCGGATCGCATCGATCTGTTGACGG